>DASZZA010000807.1:0-5731 GCA_035545135.1 Lacipirellulaceae bacterium
CAACAACGCCGGCGGACCATGGACGACCCTGGCCCTCTGGCTCATCGGCGGTCTTCTTGCGTGGTGTGGCGCTGTTTGTTATGCCGAGCTCGCCACGACCTATCCGCGCGACGGAGGCGACTACGAATACCTCAACCGCGCGTATGGCCGCTGGTGCGGATTCCTCTTCGCGTGGTCGCAACTCGTCACCATCATCAGCGGCAACATCGCCATCATGGCATACGCGTTTGCCGACTACGGCGCGAGGATTTGGCCCGCTTGGGACAAGCCCATTCCCATGGCAGCTCTTTCGGCCGTCATTGCACTCTCCGCACTCAACGCGCTCGGCGTTGCCGCCGGGAAGATCACCCAGAATGTGCTAACTGCGACGAAAGTTTTGGGAATCGCTGCAATCGTATTGGCCGGCGTCGGATTCGCTTTCGCGAAACCGCGTTTTGCGCCCTCCTTACCGCCCCCCGCAATAAAATCCACTTCTGTCGCTCTCGCGTTGGTCTTCGTGCTGTACGCGTTCGGCGGCTGGGCCCACGCTGCGTACGTGGCCGCCGAAGTCCGTGACCAGCGCCGAAACTTACCGAGGGCGCTCGGATTTGGGATCGCCGCGATCACGCTTATCTATTTGATTGTAAATGCCGCATACATCTACGTGCTCGGTTTCGACATCGCGCGGCACACCGCAACTCCGGCCGCTGATGTGATGGACCATGTGTTCGGCTCCTGGGGAACAGACGCCGTCAGCAAACTTGTCATGCTTTCAGCGCTTGGCGCGATCAATGGAATGATCCTTACAGGCACCCGTGTTTATGCCGTGTGGGCGGCAGACTACCCGCCGCTGAATTGGCTCGCTAGTTGGAACCGCCGACGCGTGGCACCCGTCGCCGCAATCGCCGTGCAAGCCCTTATTGCCGTTTTCCTCATTCTCCTGGTCGGAACCTACGCCGGCCGACAAGCCTTTAATGTCGCATTGTCAACCGCTGGCCTGCGGCCAGTGCTGTGGGAAAGATTCAATGGCGGATTCGAAACGCTTATCGTCGGCTCGGCACCGCTGTTCTGGCTCCTCACGTTGCTGACCGCCGTATCAGTATTCATCCTGCGCTACCGCGATCCGTCGGCCGAACGGCCCTTTAAGATCCCAATGTTTCCGCTCCCTGCGCTGTTGTTCTGTGCCACATGCATCTACATGCTTCACGCGAGCCTTGTTTACGCCAAGTGGTTGTCGCTCATCGGCTTCGTGCCCGCAGCCATCGGATGCGCCGTTAGGTTCGCCTTACGTCCCAAATCGCGAAGCTAGACTTTGTCTTCTCTAAAGGCCATCACCTTCTGGGAGGAAGAGGCTCCCGCCGAGCCGTAATCGATGAACCTGTACCGCACTGCTCGGCAGAAGCCTCGCCCTCCCTTCAATGGCAAACGGGTTTACGTGTGCAAACGAACCGTCCCGGAACAAAACTTGCACCACTTGAAGCCGTGTCAGGCAAATCACAACAAAACTCAAAATAGGAGTTAACGTCATGGCCAGCGAATCCATCCAACACAAACGCATCGCATTTCTCGCAACCGACGGCGTGGAGCAAGTCGAATTGACCGATCCCTGGGAAGCCGTCAAATCGAACGGCGCGCAACCCGAATTAATCTCAATTAAGTCGGGCGAGATCCAGGGCATGAACCACGACGAGAAGGCCGACACTTTCGACGTGGATAAACTGGTGAGCGAGGTAAGGGCGAACGACTATGATGCGCTAGTACTACCCGGCGGCGTCGCAAACCCCGACAAGTTGCGCATGAACGAAGACGCCGTCTGCTTCGTCCGCGATTTCTTCGAGCAGCATAAACCGGTCGCAGCCATCTGCCACGGTCCTTGGATGCTCGTTGAAGCCGATGTCGTGGAGGGCCGCACGCTTACATCGTATCCGAGCCTGAAGACCGACATCTGCAACGCCGGCGGCAAATGGGTCGACCGCGAAGTGGTTGTCGATGAAGGACTTATCACCAGTCGAAATCCCCACGACCTGCCGGCGTTCATTGCCAAAATGGTGGAAGAAATTGCCGAAGGCCCGCACGAGGGTCAGCATGTCGGCGCGGGTGCCAGCGGACAAGAGACTGCGGCGGTCGGACGGCATAGCGGCGAAAAGCAACAGATTTACGACCTGTAATCAATTTCACCCACAAAGGTGCCGGGTGCCCCGCGTGCTTGTGCAACGAGGCATCGCGGGGTGCTACCGGCTTCGCCAGTGTGCAAAGGACCGAGGCCTTGCGGCCAACTACTTACCTCGGGTCGCCCACGCCACGAGAGTAAATCGCAAGCGAGTTTGCCCCCCCAAATCGCTCTTTTGCAAATCCGTCGCGGGTGCAACAATCCCCGCCATGTGGCGCAATGCAATTGACTTTGCCGTGTACGTCGTCGTGCGTGTCGCGATCGCTTTGATTCAGGCGCTGCCGCTCGAGGTCTGCGAAAAAATTGCTGGGCCGCTAGCGACATTTTTCGGTCGCGTGCTGAGAATCCGCGGCGCCGTCGTAGAAGAAAACCTGCGCATTGCCTTCCCCGAAATGTCGGCCGAAGAGCGCGACGCCATCTCCTGGCAGATGTGGCGGCATCTCATCCTGATGATGGTCGAAATTGCCCAAACTCCGCGCAAAGTGCACGAGACCAACTGGCGCGAACATTCGCATATCGTCAACCAAGAGCTCTTCGTTCGCACGCTGCTTTCGGGCCGGCCGCTCGTTGTCATCTCGGGCCATTTCGGCAACTTCGAGCTCGGCGGCTATTTGATGGGATTGTTCGGCTTTCCGACGTACACCGTCGCCCGCACGCTCGACAACCCCTACCTCGACCGTTTCGTGAACGAGTTCCGCGGCCGCACCGATCAGTACATGCTCCCCAAGAAAGGCAGCGGAAACGATATCCAACGCGTGCTGGAGCGCGGCGGCATCCTCGCCCTGCTCGGCGATCAACATGCGGGTCAAAAACAATGCTGGGTGGACTTCTTCGGCAAGCCCGCTTCAACGCACAAAGCCGTGTCGCTCTTTTCACTCACCAATCAAGCGCCCACGATGGTCAGCTATGCCCGCCGGCTCGACCGCGCTTTGCACTACGAAGTCGGCCCAGCGGCCATTTGCGATCCCCGCGATCCGAACTTCGAATTGGGTAACGTATCGCTGATGGCCCAATGGTACACCGACCACCTTGAAAATCTCATCCGCCGCTCGCCCGGTCAGTACTGGTGGCTTCACCGCCGTTGGAAGGGCCAGCCCGGCCCACGACGAAAGCGCGATCTCAATCAGGCCCGACAGGCCGCGTGAGAAGTCGTCGAGAATGCCGGATGCAGGTTGCAGGGCGCAGCGAAAATGCACTCATTTTCTGCACTCTGCCCCCCGTATCCCGCATCCCGCATCCTTGTCTCCCCGTCTACAATCGGCTTACGATAGGCGAACTGTCGCTTCACGCACTCAGACTTCCGCCTCGCGCGCACGTGTACACTTTCCGCCCGTTTCGCAATTCGGACCCGCCTCGCTTGGCGGAAATCTGGCGCGAGCAACCGCCGCAACGAGGCCGCATGCAGCCGGTCACCGCGTCTCTTCTTGAACAGCTCGTCTTTGCCAAGCCCTACTTTGATCCCGCCGGGTTGATTGTTGCCCAGCGAGATCACGATGTCGTCGGCTTCGTCCACGCCGGCTTCGGGCCCAACGACGAACAAACTGGCATCGCCACCGACAACGGCACGACTTACCAACTGCTGTTGCGCGATGCAAATCGCGACGGCGGTTTGGCAAGCGAATTACTTTCGCACGCCGAAACGTACCTCCGCGACCGCGGCGCGAAAGTCATTTACGCCGGCGGCGTCCGACCGCTCAACGCGTTTTACCTGGGTCTGTATGGCGGCAGCGAATTGCCAGGCATCCTCGTCGGCGACGTCCTGTTTCATGAGGCCTGTCGCCAAAATGGCTATCGCGAAATCGATCGCGTGCTCATTCTACAGCTCGACCTCGTCTGCTTCCGCGCAGCAATCACTCGCAACCAGCGGCTGCTGCGACGGGAAGTGACCTGCCAGGAAATCCCCTCCCCTCCAACTCAATCGTGGTGGGAAGCGTGCACTTCAGGCGCGTTTGAGCGAATTCGTTTTCTGCTTACCCGCCCCAGTAGTTGCGAAGCACTGGCCGACGTTTGGTTCTGGGACATCGAACCCCTGTCCACTTCCTGGGGAAGACCAACGGCCGGCATGTTCGATCTAAATGTTGCGATCGAGCATCGTCGCAAAGGACTCGCCACATTCTTGCTGGGCGAAGCATTCGAGCGCCTCCGCAACCGCGGCATCCTGCTGGTCGAAGCCCAAACGATGCAGCAAAACGCGCCCGCGCTGGCGCTCTACAACAAGCTCGGCTTCACAAAGGTCGACGAAGGCGCCATCTACCGCAAACAATCGTAGGGTGTGCGCCACCAAATCCTTCGCAACCGCCGGGAGGCCGTGCCCACCCTACTTCTTCATCGCACCATCTGTCGTCTGCTTCAAACTTGCAACGTACGCCGCCATCGGTTGCTCCGGGTCAACATGCAATGCGGCAAGCCGCGCCGACAGCCGTTCGCTTTCTCCCAGCGTCCGCAGCTCAGCAATGTAATCCGTCAGAATCTTGCGGCGTTCCGGCGGCGATTTGAGAAAGAAGTACACCCAGGCCCACGACTCGGCATAGTCGCTCTGCCCCATTTGGGCCGCCTCCGTGAGCTTTTCCAATCGCGGCAGGTTCGGCCGCCAGTGCTCCTGAGTCGCCATATCGTAGAGAAGATCCACGTGCGGGCGATTCAACCCCTCTTGCCAGTGCGGCACCTCGAAGTATTCGGCCAACCCTTCATCGAGCCACAGCGGCAACTGCGGAACGGCCGCATGCAAATAACCGTGTGCTACTTCATGGCGCAAGTCTTCGCCCACGCGGTCGCTCCAATGCGCGTAAACGGTCAACCGCGTATCGGTCTCCAAGAAAAACGCCCGCCGCGATGGTACGCTCGGAAAGTCGCGCTTCAGAAATTCCGCGTAGCGGTCCGCGTCGCGAAACAGGTAGACTTCAATTGGTTCGGTGCTCCCCTCCAAACCCAGTGTGCCGTACACGTCGTCCCGCTCCATCGTCAATTCGCGAATCAGCCGATGGTCGGATGGTAGCTCGAAGTCGCTATGAAACACAAGCTGCCCGGCTCGCAGCGTATGTGCCTCCGGAAGCTTCATCGTGAGCGGGAGCCGCACCTCCTGCTCCATCGACATCGGCCGCAAACTGCGACACCCGACAACCGCAGTTATCACCACGGATAACAAAAATAGCCACCAGCGCATGAAGCTCCTCCGCGAAGCCGGGAATTCTAGCGGAGAAGCCGCCCAGCCCGAAGATCAGAAATGCGGCCCTGGCAGCGCGCTATGCCCCTCGTCACGACGCTGGCGAATACGCGCGTGGGCCTGTTTCGCCTTTCGCCCCAACCGCCTCAGCGCTTTTCGCCGCAAGGCAACCAGGCAGACTTCCTGTCCACCGCTCACGAGCTGGCGCGTGCGCACGTCGCGATACCCCCAGCCACGGACGCGCGCGACAAACTCCGGTAACTGCTCGGCAAGATTCCAATCCGAAAGTTTCAGCGTTAGCACCAAACCTCGCACCGAGACTCTCGGATGACACACGATTGATTCAACTTCGTCGAGCGTCGCCGGCGGAGCAATATTCATGTCGGCCATCAGCCAACGGACGCCCTCGAATTCGTCCC
>DASZZA010000808.1:0-21706 GCA_035545135.1 Lacipirellulaceae bacterium
GATTGTTCGCAGAGGACTTTGTTCCAACATCGTATAAAACGATAAGATGTAGTCACCGGGAATTCCGAAGACATCGCGGATGCCGTAATCTTGCAAGCGGCGGATTAGATACTCGCCTATGGACAGATCGCCGGTTTGTTGCGTCCTCATTTCGATCTCAGGGTTGTACGAGTTACATTAATGAGTGGACCCCAAGCTGCCGCTTAAGCGTGCTGAATCCGCGATCCGGCCGCCTGACGGACGTTTCGGCCAGAGGCCAAAGTCCTGCAAAATTATACGTCACTCAATCGGTTTGATTCTCGTTCAACAAGCACGGGTCACCGCTCCATGCGTGCAAAAATAGGTACGGTTCTTGATTTCCGGCCGGAAACGCTTCATCCTAAATCGTCGCAACTTTGCTTGGGTTAGAACAATGCTAATTTGATTCCAGCGACTTCGTTTCGAGGCAGATCCATGAGTATGCGTTCGCTATGTTTCGTTCTTGTAGTTGCCGTGACAAATTGTGCGGAATCGGCCATTGGCGCTTCCCCTGCGACCGACACCAATCGCCCGACCGCTAGCGATAGTTCCGACACATTATCCCGTGCCGCCACTGCCAAGTTTGAAGAAGTCATGCTCGGTTCGCCCGAATTGACGGCGGGTATTCCCGGCACCGGGCCGCTTAGTCGCGACGAGATCAAGGCCTGGATCGACAATCCGCGCAACCATGCCGTGCTGAAGCCAAAACTTCCGCTGGGCCTGGCCGCTGGTGCAAGTCAGATTACCGGAATCGATAAAAACCCGCTCACGCGGGCCAAGATCGAGCTTGGACGGCAGCTCTATTTCGACACGCGGCTGAGTAAGGACAACTCGATCAGTTGCGCCAGTTGCCACGATCCCAGCCATGGCTATGCTCGTGAAACACGCTTCGGCGTCGGCGTCGGCGGCCAACTTGGCGGGCGCAATTCGCCCGTCGCATATAATCGCATTCTCAGCAGCAAGCAGTTTTGGGACGGGCGCGCGGAGTCGCTCGAAGATCAGGCAAAGGGGCCCATCGCCAATCCGATTGAAATGTCGAACACACACGATGTGTGCGTCCACACGGTTGGTGATATTCCTGGTTATCGGCTCGAATTCAAAAAGGTCTTCCCGGACGGCGTGACGATCGACAACGTCGCCAAGGCGATCGCCAGCTTTGAGCGCGCTATCGTAACCGGCCCAGCGCCTTGGGATTACTACGCACCGCTTGTTACATTCAAGACGACGTATCTATCCGGGCAGAATACGATCGACGATTTGAAAGAAGATGAACCAGAGCTGTATGCACAATACATGAGGCTTAAGGCCGCATCGGATGCTCATCCGCTTTCTGAATCGGCCAAACGGGGCGGTGAACTCTTCTTTGGCAAGGCGAACTGCACGGCGTGCCATGCGGGTGCAAACTTCAGCGACGAGCAATACCACAATCTGGGCGTCGGAATGGATGCCCCCGAACCGGATCTCGGCCGATTCAAAATTACCCATGACGATAAGGATAAGGGCGCGTTCAAAACGCCAACGGTTCGCAATGTCGCGTTAACCCCGCCATACATGCATGATGGATCGCAAAAGACATTAGAAGAAGTCGTCGAATGGTACGACAAAGGTGGGCATCCAAATCCGCATTTAGACCAGAAAATCAAACCGCTGAAACTTACGGCCCGGGAAAAGGCGGATTTAGTCGCGTTTATGCACGCGCTGACGGGCGAGTTGCCAAAAGTCGAGCGGGGGCGGCTGCCGGAATAATGCAATATTCTTCGTGGCTCCGTTTTCGCACGCGCGGTCCTCGACGGGGCGTCCCGTGCCAACGACTACCGACTTAGTTGCCAACATGAAGGCAATCGAACGAATTATGACCAGCGCAGTTCGCAGCTCCTGGACGTAGGGATTTGCGCGGCGAGCATCCGAGTTCGCAATTCGGCGGGGAACGCTCGCTCCGGCGATCGATCTTGACGCGGTTCTAACGCTCGCGCGACAATTCTTCTCTTTCCACGGATGAGAGCGTAATGTCTACCCGCCGCACTACCTATGCGTCGCCACACGGGGCTTCGGTCGCCTGGCGCATCGCCATTGGTTACGCGCTGGTGCTGTTTGTCGTTATCGGGCTGATGTGGCTGGTTCTCGCGTACGGCAACGCACACGTCTCCACCGCCGATGAAGTGAACAGGCCATCCGCGCGCATAACAGTTGACCAGTACAGCCAACTCTATCACGTGTTGCTGGCGTTAGTGTCGATCCTGCTTTTGGGCCGCTGGATAGGCAAACTGTTCGTTCATTTCGGCCAGCCGCGTGTGATTGGAGAAATCGTAGCTGGCATCATGCTGGGTCCTTCGCTGCTCGGACAAGTCTGGCCAGCTGCGAAGGATTTTATTTTGCCGGCCGATGTGGCGCCCTATTTAGGAATCATTTCGCAGATTGGCATCATTCTTTACATGTTTCTCGTGGGCCTCGAGTTGAACGCCGGTTTGCTTCGATCGCGCGCGCATGCGACAGTCGCGATTTCACATATGAGCATCCTTCTACCGTTTCTATTGGGTGCGATCTTGGCTCTTTGGCTCTTCCCGCACTTGGCGCCCGAATATACGCCGTTCACGAGCTTCGCGCTGTTCATGGGCATCGCCATGTCGATCACGGCATTCCCAGTATTGGCGCGGATACTTACCGACCGACGCATGGAGGATAGTGAGCTCGGCGTAGTCGCATTGAGTTGTGCGGCGGTCGATGACGTAACCGCGTGGTGCCTGCTGGCGTTCGTGGTTGGCATCGCGCAGTCACAAATGGGCGGCGCGCTGCAAACGATTATTTATGCGGTCGTTTACATCGCTATGATGCTGACGATCGTCCGCCCCCTGGCCATGCGCTACCTCGGTCCGGAAGCCGATCATCCACCGCGCCGGATGACCGTGTGGGTGCTTGTGGCGCTGCTGTTCTCAGCGATGACGGCCGAATGGATCGGTATCCATGCCATTTTCGGCGCGTTCCTGCTGGGTGCGGTTATCCCGCACGATGCAGAAGTGGCACGCGATTTCCAGCACAAGCTCGAAGATATTGTCGTCATTCTGCTCCTTCCGGCTTTTTTCGCCTACACCGGTATGCGGACCGAAATTCAACTGGTTTCCGGATGGCAAGCCTGGATGTTCTGCGCGGTGATCATCTTAGTGGCCACGCTCGGCAAATTCGGCGGCAGCTACGCTGCAGCCCGGTTCACTGGTTTGGACAGGCGTCTTTCCGCCGCCCTAGGCGTGCTCATGAATACTCGCGGGCTGATGGAGCTGATTGTGCTCAACATCGGGCTGGAGTTGCACGTCATCTCGCCCGAACTGTTTGCGATGATGGTAATCATGGCGCTGGTGACGACAATCGCCACGACGCCCGTCCTGCACGCGTTGACGGTAAAAACCGGCGGACTACCTAATTAGCGTTGCGAAATTGGCAGCTTGTGCGAATGGAAGGTTCGTAATCATGCCGAGCAACGTATTTGTCAGTCAAAGTGCGTGGCTACTGACTGGACCTTTTCCCGGTTTACTGGTTGCGCCACGCCGCGGTCGGTGATAATCGCGGTGATAAGCTCCGCCGGCGTTACGTCGAATGCAGGGTTGTAAACGGCGGTCCCAGTGGGCGCGGTCTGCACGCCAAAGCCGCTGGTAATTTCTTCGCCAGCGCGTTGCTCAATGGGAATTCCTTCGCCCGAAGCAGTCTTCAAGTCGAACGTCGTCACCGGCGCCACCACGTAAAACGGAATGCCGAACGCCCGCGCAAGCATCGCCAAGCCGAAAGTGCCGATTTTGTTTGCCGTATCGCCATTGGCCGCTATGCGGTCGGCACCGGTAATCACGGCTCGGATCCGGCCCTCATGCATGACCTGAGCGGCCGCTGAATCGCAGATGAGCGTGGCCTCGATGCCACGTTGCTGAAGCTCCCACATCGTGAGCCGAGCTCCCTGCAACAGCGGTCGCGTTTCACCCGCCCACACATGCGGCCGTTTGCCGCGCCGAGCAAGTTCGAAGACGACGGCCAACGACATTCCTTCGCCGCCCGCCGCGAGCGCGCCGGCGTTACAATGCGTAAGAAGTCCTGCTCCGGTCGGTAGTCCGGCCAACAGGTCGGCGCCGTGCCGCCCCATCGCCGAGCATTGCCGCCGGTTTTCCTCATGAATTGCCCGTGCCTCGGCGAGTAAACGTGATGACAATTCATTTCGGGGCGAGCCGGGCGGTCCGCCGACCCGGCCGGGGGCGAGGACGCCCCGGCGCGCTGCCCGACGCATTCGCTCAAGTGCCCAAAATAGATTTACCGCGGTTGGTCGGCTCGTCGCTAGGTAATTGCATACTTCATCGACATCGCGCCCTTCGTTGACGCCCACGCACACGCCATACGCCGCCGCCACGCCGATGGCCGGTGCCCCACGCACGCTGAGCCGCTTGACGGCCTGCCACACTTGCTCCACCGTCCGGCATTCCAAGTAGACGGATTCAAGGGGAAGGCGCGTTTGATCCAGGAGAACGAGGAAACCATCGTCGCCCCCCGACCAACGAATTGTGGCTACAGGTTCGCTCATCGCTCGACTTGGTTACGCTGCCGCAAACCGCGGCGAATAGGTCAATCCAAATGTCTCAGCCACCGCCTTATTCGTAACTTCGCCATCGCAAAGGTTCATGGCACGGGCGACAGGCCGCAATTCACGGGCCGCCGCGTCGATGCCGCGCTGGACGATTTCGATCACCCAGGGCAATGTCACATTGCACAGCGCGAATGTGCTCGTGCGACCGACCGCTCCTGGCATGTTCGTGACGCAGTAATGTACGACCTCTTCCTCAATGTATGTGGGATTGCTGTGCGATGTCGGCCGGCTCGTGACGATACAGCCGCCCTGATCGATCGCTACGTCAATGATCACGCTGCCCGGCTTCATTCGGCGCAGATCGTCGATTTCCACAAGCCGCGGTGCTTTGGCGCCAGGAATCAACACCGCGCCGATCACCAAATCGGCCCTTGCAAGTTGCTCGCGGATCGTATGCCGGTCGCTGAACAAGCAATCGACGTTGGGGGGCATCACGTCGTCGAGATAGCGCAGCCGCTCCATGTTGATGTCAAGGATAGCGACATCCGCCCGAAAGCCGGCTGCGATCTTGGCTGCGTTTGCTCCTACCACGCCGCCGCCGAGGATCGTAATATGGGCTGGCGCAACTCCGGGCACGCCAGCAAGCAAAATCCCGCGTCCCATTTGCGGGCGTTCCAAGTATTTGGCGCCCTCCTGGATGCTCATCCGCCCGGCGACTTCGCTCATCGGCGTCAGCAGCGGCAAACGGCCATGGTCGTCGGCGAGCGTTTCGTAAGCAACGCAGGTCGCGCCCGTCGTTAGCAACGATTCGGTCAGCCTTCGATCGGCCGCGAGGTGGAAATACGTGAACACCACCTGTCCCTTGCGAATCAGTTTGATCTCGCTCGGCTGGGGTTCCTTTACCTTTACGATCAAGTCGGCTCGATCAAAGATTTCCCTCGGTTCGCCAACGAGTTCTGCACCCGACTGCTCGTAGTCCTGGTCAGAAAGCCCGGAGCCTAGCCCGGCGCTGGCCTCAATGAGCACTTTGTGACCACGATGCACAAGTTCCTCAACTCCCACGGGTAACATCGCCACGCGATATTCGTCCTGCTTGATCTCCTTCGGCACACCCACGATCATGGTAGTAGCTCCAACGATAAATCAAAACTTGCCCCACATGCGTGGCAGTTGAATTGATTAAGTGTAAGGCACCCATGGCCAAATCCCAATGACCAACTCATATTGAACCGGTTGAGGGCACCGCGAAATCAAGGGAGCTACAAGAGTACGCCCTCACTTGCGCGGAATTCCAGCCACAACATCCGCTGCTTAATGAAACTGAACAGATCCTGGTTACCGCTAGCCGTCTTGGCGCTCGCTTTGGTGATCTGGGCGATCTTTTTTGCCCTGGGCGCCTACCTGCAAATTGGTGTGGACCAGCCACACCACGATCTCCGCAAGCCGATCATCATATTGGCGTGCATGGCTGGATTTCTCGCGTTTTGGGGCCTCGCTCTTTGGCTACGGACCCGCCGCAAACCCCCGCCGCCGGACGGATGACCCAAGCTTCTGCAGATCGCGAACTTGGTTGCTCGTCTCGCACTTGTCCACCAAATCGGCTCGCGGTAAACTGTTGAATTCTCACGATTTGCACTTCATCGGCTCAGTTGCGGACTGCATGTATCATGAAAACCTATATGGCCAAACCCGGCGAAGTCGAGCAAAAGTGGCATGTCATCGATGCCACGGACCAGGTTGTCGGCCGACTTGCCAGCCGCATCGCGGTTCTGCTCATGGGCAAGCATCGCCCAACCTATACGCCGCATGTCGATACGGGCGATTTCGTCGTTGTCATTAACGCGGAAAAAGTGAAGTTCACCGGCAAGAAGTGGGAACAAAAAGAATACCGCTGGTACACAGGTTATCCGGGCCAGCGATCAGTCAGCGCCCAGACACGGTTGGAACGTAAACCGGAATTAATCCTCCACGAGGCCGTCCGCCGCATGCTTCCCAAGAATAAGCTGGCTAACAAAATGGTCAGCAAGCTTAAGATTTACCGCGGCAGCGAGCATCCGCATCAAGCTCAGCAGCCGGAGACGTTGGAGTTGGCAACAAAATAGTCAAAAGGTCAGGCCTTCGGCTGACCATCACGCTTAACCTGTCAGGCACAGCCTGACCTATGATTCATGACCACTGCAGAAAAAATCATCGACGCGCTTGGGACCGGCCGCCGGAAAACCTCAGTGGCCCGGGTGCGAATCCGCCCAGGCGACGGCAAACTCCTCATCAATGAACGGTCGCTTGACGACTATTTTACCATCCCGCAGGATCGCGACGCGGTAGTCGCACCGCTGGAGCATACTGGCGTGCGCAACAGCGTGGACGTAATTGTCCGCGTGCACGGCGGCGGCAACACGGGCCAGGCGGGCGCCTGCATGCAAGGCATCGCCCGCGCTTTGATGCGTTACGATAGCGACCTTTCGGAAAAGCTGCGGGAAAAGCACTTCCTCACACGCGACGCCCGCATGAAAGAGCGCAAAAAGCCTGGCCTTCACGGCGCCCGCCGCGGAACGCAATTCTCAAAACGGTAGAATCCAAAGTTCGTGTGCCACCGCTTCCGGCGCAAGGATTTGAATTCAAGCCGGACACGGGCACTGCCCGTCGCCATTGGTCGATGAGATCTACGGCAAGAGTGATATTTCCGAAGTATTCTTGCCTCCCCCCTCGCTGCCAATAGTGGCACACGCTGCTGCTCCATGCTTTAATGGCGTCTCATCGACCCTGATCCCTGATCTCCGACCCTGACGTCTCGCCCATGACCGGCCTCGAACCCAAGCTATTCGTCTTCCTTCTGTCCACGTTCCTGGGGTTGGAGGTGATCCGGCGCGTGTCGCCACTGCTTCATACGCCGCTGATGTCTCTCACCAACGCGATTTCGGCCATTTCGGTCGTTGCCGCGATTCAGGTAATGGCCGAGGGGCATCTGCTGACTGGCGGGTATTCCGCTTTTAACAAGACTTTGTGCACGTTGGGAGTCATCGCTGCCACGACGAACATTGTCGGCGGTTTCTGGATCACCGATCGCATGCTCAAGATGTTCCGCCGGGAGACGCGCGATCGTGACTAACTGCTTCGCCATCACCGGCATATTGGCCCTTGCGAACCCGGCTGAGTCGATGGATATCGCCAATTCCTGGTTCGGCGTGGCGTCGTACCTCATCGCGGTTGCGCTGTTCATCCTGTCGCTGAAGTGGTTGAGCCATCCGCGAACCGCTCGCCGTGGCGTGCGCGCCGGTGAAATTGGCATGGTGGTGGCTGTCGTTGGCACGTTGCTCATCTTCCAAGCTGTTTCGTACAAACTGATCTTCTTGGGCATGGTGATCGGCTCGCTCATCGGTGCCCCGATGGCGGTCTGGATGCCGATGACGGCCGTGCCGCAACGAACGGCCCTGTCGCACGCGTTCGGTGCACTGGCGGCCGCACTGGTCGGCACAGCACATTACTACTGGCTGTTCCACGATCGCAACATCGATCACTTCACGATGGGCGTTCTGGCCATGGAAGTGCTTTTGGGCAGCCTTACATTCACGGGAAGTTGCGTCGCGTTTGGCAAATTGCAGGAATTGATCCCCAGCAGCATCAAAAGCCTGCCGCAGCAAAACGCGATCAATTTTTCGCTGCTCGGGGCGGCAATTCTTATCGGTATTTGGCTTACCGTTGCTCCTTTATCCTACGTCCTGTTCCCGATCCTCATACTGCTCGGCCTCACCTTTGGGATCTTCCTTGTGATGCCGATCGGTGGCGCCGATATGCCGACTGTTATTTCACTGCTCAACTCCTACGCCGGTCTTTCGGCCAGCCTCATGGGCTTTGTGCTAAACAACTATCTTCTGATCGTCGCCGGTGCGCTGGATGGTTCCTCCGGCCTGATTCTCTCGATCATTATGTGCCGGGCTATGAACCGGTCGTTCACGAATGTATTGTTCGGACGCATGGGCGCCGTTAGTGCTGCCTCGGCCGACGACGTGTACGGCGGCAAAGTGAAGTCGTGTACACCCGAAGATGTCGCCGCGATGCTCGATGGCGTGCGACGCGTTGTTGTCGTGCCTGGTTACGGTATGGCGGTTGCACAAGCTCAGCACGCAGTGCGCGAACTGTTCAACCTGCTTGAAGAACGTGGCACAGACGTCGAGTTTGCGATCCATCCCGTAGCCGGTCGCATGCCCGGCCACATGAACGTCCTTCTGGCCGAGGCCGATATCCCGTACGACAAACTCAAGGAGATGGACGAAATCAATCCGAGCTTCGCTCAGACGGATGTCGTCATTGTGATTGGCGCGAACGACGTGGTGAATCCCGTGGCCAACACCGACCCCAAGAGTCCAATTGCCGGGATGCCGATTCTCAACGTGGGAGAGGCCCGCACCGTTGTGGTCGTGAAACGCAGTCTCAGCCCAGGGTTTGCCGGCATCCCGAACCCCCTATTCGCCGCCGATAATACACTGATGCTCTTCGAGGACGGCAAAAAGGCCGTTACCGAAATCGTTGCGGCAATGAAAGCCGCGCCATAGGTTTTGGCCCTAGGAGCCGTGGGAAGCGTCCGTACGATTTGCCCTCATGCCCTCGGTGACTTTTCCCAGTTGCCACGCCAAGCCACTGACGGGAGCAATCCTCACCCGCCCAGCGTCAACTTTTTGGAAATCGCCCATTGAATCGATTATTGGCAGCCGTTAGAATCGACCGATAGATAATATTGAGATTTATTCTCAACAATAGCCGCTTCCACTACCATGCGTGACCTTGTTTCCCTTTCCGCGCTTCGACCCGGCCAGGTCGCAGAAATCGCAGAGCTCGTCGGTCCGCGGGCCCATATTCGACGTCTCCAGGAAATTGGATTGCGCAGCGGCGCCCTGTTGCAAATGATTCGATGCGGTTCGCCTTGCATCCTGCGGGTCGATGGCAGCACCCTTTGCTTTCGGGATGATGATTCCTTGCGACTGACGTTGCGACCGAGGAAGACTGCATGACGTTCGTTGCTGCCGCGCTTCCCGTCGGCGAGTCGGGCCGGGTCGTTCGGGTTATCGGCTCCAACGAAGTTAGCCGGCGTTTGCTCGAGATGGGTGTTACGCCGGGCGTGGAAATCCGTCGCCTTGGCACCGCACCACTCGGCGACCCGCTCGAATTTGAGCTCCGCGGCTATCGGTTGAGTCTCCGCAAGAGCGAGGCAGAACAGATTGAAATCGTTGAGGGGATGCAGGATGCGGGATGCAGGGTGCCGAGCAACACAAATACGTCCGATCCCTGATTCCCGCTTTCTTCATCCCACATCCTTGCAAAAGATGCCCGCGACTGCCCCACCGAAAACGATTCGCGTCGCCATCGTTGGCAATCCCAATACGGGGAAGTCGACGCTGTTCACGGCGCTGGCCGGCGTGCGGCAACGGGTCGGCAACTATCCGGGCGTGACCGTCGAAAAGAAGACGGGCACTTTGCGGCAACATGGGCAGACGTTTGAGCTCATCGACCTGCCCGGCACGTACAGCCTCGCCCCGCACTCGCCGGATGAGATGGTCACAGTCGATGTTCTGCTGGGCCGGCGCGATAACGCCGGGCCGCCGGACGTTGTGCTATCCATCGTCGACGCGAGCAATCTTGAGCGGAATCTGTTCCTCGTGAGCCAGGTGCTTTCGCTCGGTCTGCCGACCGTCGTGGCGCTCAACATGGTCGATCTGGCCCGCGAACGCCACATCGAATTCGATCTGGCCGCGCTGTCGCAACGCTTGGGAGTGCCCGTTGTCGCAGTACAAGCCAATCGCCGCATCGGTATTGCGGATCTCAAAACCGCGCTGGCGGATGCTCCAAGTACCTCGACGACCGCCCGAGAAAACCCGTTTCCGGAAGCGTTTCAAAAGTACACAACAGAATTAGCCGCGTGGATAAATAGCCAGTCGGCGAAACCGTTGCCGGCGTTTCTCGTTGAGCGATTGCTGCTCGATAGCGACGGCTACTTGGAACACGAGCTTCTAAATGGTGCGGCGGCTGAAGGCTCGCAAAAGTTGCGGGCAGCTCGCGAATCGCTTGCCGCTGCCGGTTTGCCGGTACCGGCCGTCGAAGCGATGGCCCGCTACGATTGGGTCGCGCGAGTTCTCGACGGAATATCACAACGGCCCAACGATCGTCAGCCCACCCTATCCGACCGGATCGACGCCGTCCTGACGCACAAGCTCTGGGGTACGCTGATTTTCATTGCTGCGATGGTCGTGCTGTTCTCATCGATTTTCATCCTGGCTGTGCCAATCATGAACGCCATCGACGGCGCCGTCGAGTCGCTGGGCGATTACGTAACAACCTGGATGCCCGATGGCGCTCTGCGCTCGCTGTTGGTCGATGGCATTATCGGCGGCGTCGGCGCCGTGGTGATTTTTCTGCCGCAGATTCTCATCTTGTTCTTTTTCATCGCGCTATTGGAAGATTGCGGCTACATGGCTCGGGCGGCATTTTTGATGGATCGGATCATGGCCGGCGTCGGACTCAGTGGCAAATCGTTCATTCCTTTGCTGTCGTCGTTCGCCTGTGCCGTGCCCGGCATTATGGCCACGCGCGTGATCGAAAACCGCCGCGACCGGTTCGCAACGATACTTATTGCGCCTCTGATGAGTTGCTCTGCCCGGCTGCCTGTGTATGTAATTCTCATCGGCGCATTCGTGCCGGCACAATATTACCTGGGCGGTATCATCGGGCTGCAAGGACTGGTTCTTTTTGCGATGTATTGCGTCGGCGCGGTCGTTGCCATCGGAGTCGCCTGGGTGCTGAAGCGGTCTTTACTTCGCGGCCATTCGCCGCCGTTTGTCATGGAGCTGCCGACGTACAAGTTTCCCTCGTTGCGGACGGTTGCCTTCCGCATGTCCGAGCGCGGCTGGGCGTTTCTGGCTCGCGCTGGCACCGTGATTTTCGCGGTCACGATCGTCATTTGGGCGCTCACGTACTATCCTCGGTCGAACGATCGGGTCGCCGCTGACTTGGCTTCCCAACGTGCCCATCTGCGAAACGATCAGGCGGCACTCGCTGCGTTCGACACGCCGGAAAACCTCGATCGCCTCGCCGCAAGTCTGCACCAGCGTTACAGCTTTTTGGGACGCGCCGGTCAATGGATCGAACCCGCCGTTCGACCGCTCGGTTGGGATTGGCGGATCGGTTGTGCCGCGATCGCGTCGTTTCCAGCGCGCGAAGTCGTGATGGGCGCGTTGGGGGTGATTTACGATCTGGGCGGCAAAGTAGACGTCCACTCCGAAGCGGATCAGCACCGACTACAGGCCCAGCTCCGCGCCGCCCGCTGGGACGACACCGGCTTGCCCGTTTACAACCTACCCGTAGCGCTTTCGATCATGGTGTTCTTCGCGCTGTGTGCTCAATGCGCGGCGACGCTAGCCGTGATCCGTCGCGAAACAAATAGCTGGCGCTGGCCCGCGTTTACATTCGCGTATATGACGACGCTCGCCTACGTTGGTGCGCTCGTAACATACCAAGTTGGTATCCGTATCCTTGGTTAGCGTCGGTCGCCAGACCGAAGCTCGTACAATCGATAAGACGTTACGAAAGTGAACGACATTCGGCCAGGTGGCCCACGCTACGCAGACCGAAGCATTTATGCAAGACGCCCTCGCTATATTGATTGCCGTCGCTGCCGCAGCATTCTTGCTGCGCCGCGCGTGGCAGCGGCTCGCTGGCCGGCACGGCGCTTGCGGGTCGTGCGGGGGGTGTCCTTCCGGCGGATCGCAAAAACCGCCGACGCTGGTCACAATCTCTCCGATCGTGTCACACGCCAAGCCGCAAAAGCGCGAAGAAATCGGCAAGTAGTGGGGACTTCGCGCCTAAACCACTTTGCGTGAGAATGCGACGCATGGCAGCGACGGACGGCAATTCTCGAGACCACATACCAGGGCCAGTCTTTACCGCCTCGCAACGGCAGTCGCTCCGCCGCCGGCTGCTTACCTGGTATGGCATGCATAAGCGCGATCTGCCCTGGCGCCACACACGTGACCCATACCGTGTGTGGATCAGCGAAATTATGCTGCAGCAAACCCGGGTGTCTACGGTCGTAGACTATTTTGAGCGATTCACCCGCAGGTTTCCTAATGTTCGTCGCCTGGCCGCCGCAAGCGAAACGGAAGTCCTTCGCGAGTGGGAAGGGCTCGGCTATTACCGTCGCGCGCGGCAACTTCACTCCGCAGCCCAGCGAATCGCCGCCGACTACCACGGCCAATTCCCGGCCGATCCGGGCGAACTGCAAAAACTCCCGGGCATCGGGCGTTACACGGCCGGCGCGATTGCTTCGATCGCGTTCGATGCGCGAGTTCCGATCCTCGAGGCGAATACAATCCGACTGCTGAGCCGATTGATCGCTTTCCGCGGAAATCCGCACACGCAAAACGGACAGCGCCCGCTCTGGCGTCTGGCCGAAGAACTGCTTCCACAAAAGAACGTGGCCGAGTTCAATCAGGCGCTAATGGAAGTTGGCTCGCTCGTCTGCACGCCGAATAAGCCTAATTGCCTCGCGTGCCCGCTATCGAGCATATGTGCCGCCTGGGGCGAGGGGCTGCAGCTCGAGCTACCGTTGGCAAAGCCGCGAACTATTTACAGGGAATTGCACGAAGCTGCCGTGATCGTTCGGAAAAATGGCAGCGTCCTGGTGCGCCAATGCACGGCGGACGAACGCTGGGCTGGCCTGTGGGACTTCCCCCGCTTCGCCATCGAGCCACACGGTCCGTTGTTTGCACGCGAACAGCTTGCAATGAAGGTCCAGTCGCAAACTGGCATTACATGCGCGCCGGCCACGCTAATAAAAACGATGAAGCATAGCGTCACCCGCTACCGCATTACGCTCGCCTGCTACCACGCTGATTTTCTCTCCGGCCGCGTTCGATCCACAAAAGCGTCGCCCGTTCGATGGCTGCCGGTTGCCGATCTGCCCGCGTTGCCGCTCAGCACCACCGGTCGAACAATAGCCGATCTCGCAAGCAAGTAAAATCGCCCAAGTGCGGATACCGACTCGCTACCCACCTACTCACTCACCAACCCATCGACTACACTACGGCGGTCACGTTTCTAACCTGCGCGTAATTCTTTCTCCTCCGCCCGAGCATGCCCAGTTTCAACTGGCCCATCGATGGCAGCATTGTTGGCCTGTATCTGCTTGCCACGATGATCGCAGGATTATCGGTGCGGCGCTACGTCGGCCGGGTCGATGACTTTCTGGTCGCCGGCCGCGAAATGGATGTGTTCCTCGGCATCGCCTCGCTGGCCGCCACCGAGTTCGGCATTGTCACGTGCATGTACGCCGCACAGAACGGCTACCTATACGGTTTCGCCGGCGCCACGCCCGGCATCCTCATGGCGATCTCAATGCTCGTGGTCGGGGTCACCGGTTTTTGTATCAAGCCGCTGCGCGATTCGGGGGTCATTACGATCCCCGAGCTTATTGAACAGCGATTTGGTCCACGGGTCCGATGGGCGTCAGGCGTAGTGATCGTGCTCGGCGGTCTGCTGAATATGGGAGTCTTCCTCCGCGTCGGCGGCGAATTCCTAATCAACGTGTCTGGTCTCAATTTACGCTACCTCGAGATCATGATGACGGTGCTGCTTATTGGCGTCGCCGTCTACACAATCCTCGGCGGAATGCTTTCGGTGCTTGTCACCGATTTCCTGCAGTTCGTTGTCATGAGTGTCGGCTTGATTGCCGTCACTATCGTGATATTGACAGACGTGCCATGGCATACCATCATCGAAACAATTGAGTCGAACTATGGAGCAGGCGGATTCAATCCGTTTGTCAACCCAGAATTGGGCTGGTCCTACGTCATCTTCAATGCGCTGCTCAACTTCGCGGTCGTGCTGACCTGGCAAACGACGATCGCCCGCGTGCTGGCAGCACGCGACACGCAAACCGGCCGCAAAATTTACACTCGTACAAGCTTCTTCTTCGTTTGCCGGTTTCTGATCCCAGGGCTATGGGGCATCGCGGCGCTGGCCGTGATTGGACACGTCGACAAAACGATGGATGCGATGCCCACATACCTCGCCGCGACAGTGCCCGCCGGCCTCATGGGCCTGCTTATCGCCGCGATGCTTGCTGCCGATATGTCGACCGATTCATCCTACATGCTCACCTGGGGTAGCGTCGTCTACAACGATATTCTCGCCCCGTTCCGCCGTACTAAGTGGTCGGAACAAAAAGGGATTTTCGTTAACCGGCTTATCGTGGGACTGATTGGTATATTCCTTTTGTTCTACGGCTTGTGGTATCCGCTCAAAGGCAGTCTCTGGTCGTACCTGACGCAGACGGGGACCATTTACCTCGCCAGCATGAGCGTAATTCTGATTGCGTGTTGTTACTGGCCTCGCGCGAATAGCTGGGGCGCCGCGGCAAGCATCGTCGTCAGCGCAGCGATTCCGATTGCATATCTGAGTCTGGAGCAAAACCCGTCCACAACGGAATGGGCAGCGAAAACGATTGGGCCGAACTACTTCGGAATTGCTGCATTTGTGTCGTCGGCAATTGCAATGATAGTCGGCTCGCTACTTCGGCCAAAATTAGAACCGCCAAGCACCGAGAAACTGTTCGATGCCTGACCATATCTTTTGGTGGCTACTGACGATGGCGTGCGTCGTGTGGTATTCGACAGTGACCGTGTACGTCACGATCAAAGGTATCGCCGATATTCGCCACATGCTGCGTCGCCTCTCCGGCCGCAGCAAAGGCACAGGCTCAGGCCACGACGCCGAAAACCGCACTTGATCCATAGCCATTCCGCCCTGCCTCCAGCGAGCGGCGCGGATCATCCCCGCCGGCATAAATCCGGCGACTCGAACTGACGCATTAAGAATTGCCGTAACACAGCCTTTACCACTACAGCCGGCATAAACGATGCAGACAGCTTGCCGGTAATCGCCGCGCACGAGGGAGAGGTACAGTTGCCTTGGTCAGCTCACAATCGTGTTCAGTCAGCCGCTTCCTAGCGCCGTCAGCCAAGCATGTCGTCGCCTCTCGTTTTTAATAGTGATTCGTCGTCGTACTGCGGTTCGGCACCCGCCGCGCCACCGATGTTTTCTGGCACGGCCGAAACTGAGCAAGACGATCATCAAACAGCCAGCTCGACGCCGGCACCACGCTCGATTCTTGCTTTGCACCTGATAAACGGCGAACACTATTCGGGCGCCGAACGCGTGCAGGACTTGTTGGCCCGGCAGTTGCCCTCCTTCGGCTGTGAGGTCGGATTCGCGTGCGTCAAACCGCGCCGATTCCCCAGCGCACGCGAAACCAAGTCAGCACCACTCGTTGAGATGCCGATGCGCAGCCGATTCGATCTTCGTGTGGTGAAGCGGATTGCGGAAATCATCCGCAGCGATGAGTATGATTTAGTCCATGCACACACGCCGCGGACCGCGCTCGTGGGCCGATTCGCCGCTCGACAAGCCGGCGTGCCGTTCATATACCACGTACACAGCCCGGCGGGCCGCGATTCCACGCGACAACTCTTCAATTGGGTCAACGCCGCGGCGGAGCGAGTCGTAGTCGGCGGAGCAGACCGGCTTATCGCCGTCTCGTCGAGTGTGCGCGACTACATGATCGAAAGCGGTGTGCCGGCTGAGCGAATCGTCTGCGTGCCCAACGGCGTGCCGGCAAGTAAAAATTCCGCCGAGCGCCATCCACCAACAGGCACATGGACCCTTGGTGCGGTTGCCCTCGTCCGGCCGCGTAAAGGCATTGAAGTGCTGCTCGAAGCCTTGGCCACGCTGCGCTCGCGCGGCGTAAACGTGCGGTTGCGGGCCGTCGGTGGCTTCGAAACACCGCTGTATAAAGCCGATGTCCTCGGCCTGGCCGAGCGGCTCGATCTTGCCGAGGCAATCGAATGGACCGGGTTCACTCGCGACGTCAATCGCGAGTTGGCGAAGATCGACTTGTTCGTATTGCCGAGCCTGTTCGGCGAAGGGCTACCAATGGTCGTGCTGGAGGCAATGGCCGATGGTCTGCCTGTTATCGCCTCGCGCGTGGAGGGCGTGCCAGAAGCTGTTATCCATCGCCAGACGGGTTTGCTCGTCGATCCGGGCAGCGTGAGCCAACTCGCACAGGCGATCGAAGAAGCAATTACAGGTGGCGTCGACTACGCCAAATTGAGCCGGAACGCACGTTCGCGTCAAGCTGAAGCCTTTTCCGACACGACGATGGCCGCTGGCGTCGCGGCCGTTTACCGCGACGTGTTGGCGACCAAGACCGATAGGTAAGCCTTGATCTAGCGTGTGAGACTTACCGCCGCGGCTGCACTGGCTGCACCGGCGGAGCCGCTTGTGCCACCGGCGTCTCCTGGACCACAAGTTTCCAACCGTGCGGAATGCTTGGCCGTGAGAAGAGCGCCGCCTTTACGCGATTGAATAGGCCGTTAACGTCGGCGTTATCAATGTCGAAAATGTACACGTCGTGGCTTCGGTTCGGCATCCACACTTGCATGTAGCGCGGCAGTAACTTCTGACGATCCAAGATCACGTCGACCTCGCTAAAGTCGGCCGCCTGTTGCTGGTGTTTTGGCATTGCAACGAGCCAAACCTGGTTCGGATTTTGGCCCGCCTGATTGTCGATGCGCATCCAATAGCGCTCTTTCAGTTTGGCCGTATCTGCACCGAACAAAAACGGCAATGGGCCGTCAACAATCCCTTGCCCCTGAAACTGAGGCGGAATCGGATGCTCCACAAGTTGCTTCAAATCGGGACGATATTGATAAACCGCTTTGCCGTCGCATACCCAGTGGTCACCAATGGCATCGGGCTGTTTGACCCAGTCGCCCTTTTGTACGCCGGATTGATCACCCGGCTTCGCAGGCATTAATTGAAATGTATTAACCTCAGTAATTTCAAAGCTGCCCTTGTCAGGCTTTTGATAGCTTAAGGAACCCTTATTCTTGTTCAGTGGGAGATTCTTATTCTGTGGACCGAACGCCACGTTGTATTCCCAGCGCTCAAAATCGCACTGGAATGTGAGGATCTGACGACTCGCCTTCTGCCACGCATCGAGCATTTGATCAAGCTGTGCCTGCTGAAGCGCATTGAGTTGAAAACCGGGCGGAATTTGCGCAATGAGCTGCTGTTGCTGTTGTGCAACCGGTGCGGACGCGCCTTGAGGCGCCGCCACTGGTTGCGGTGGCGCAGTTTGTGCTGATGCCGCTGCAACCTGCGATAGTACAAACACGGCAATCAAAAGATGGCGCCGGCGCGCAACGAAATGCATCCGCATGTCTCGTGAGGATAGAAGGACAAAGGGGCCGACAACTATAGCAAGCGGTCGCCGAGCGACCTAGACCGATCTGCCACAGGTACCTGTCTATTTGCCGACGTTGGCAACGACCGGCCGCGCGACGGATCATTTGCTGCACGATAATTCCTATTCCGGCCATGCTATCGTCGCACGCGCGCAACGATCTTGACCACTCAGTTGAGTGTGCCGAAGATAGCCGCCCCTTTCCTGTCCCGTGGGACGCTTACACATGAGAATGCGAAAAGAAACGATGGTACGTCTTTCCGGCGTCGTAGCAGCACTCGTCACAGTCGCTATCACCGGACGTATTGCCGGTCAACAGCCGGAAAACGCGGTTCGGCAAACCGCGTTTAGTGCGCCAGTCTCGGGCAGCACTCCTCAACAGGTTCACTTTTCGCGGCGAGCGCCTCGAATTGGCGACGAAGCCGATCAAAAACTCGGGCTCGAACTGCGCCTTACCATGACGATGCGTCAGGGCAACCAAATCGTTGGAAAGAACCAAACCGCCTTGCGATCCACGCAGCGGCGCGTAATCACGACGACGGAAGTAGATAACGGTCGTATCACCGCCGTGCGCGTTCGTTATCCGTTGGCGACAAAGGAGGAATCGGCGGTTGACGCCACCGCCACGCCGACCCCGCCAACGCAAAAAACGCAGCCCGTTCAGGGAAAAACGTACATTTGCCGCCGCGACGCGGGCGAGAACGGCGAGTTAATCGTTACGGATGAGGCCGGCAATCGACCTCCAACCGACGAGTACGAAATCGTCGCTCAACAGATGCAAATGGTCGGGCGCCAAAACCCGTTAGCTCAGTTTCTTGCCGGGCGCACGATCTCCGTGGGCCAAAAGATCGAACTTCCCAACGACATTGCACGTCAGCTGTTCAACCTGGCTGAGCGCTTCGGCAAAATCACCCAGTTTGCGCTCACCTTGCGAGACGTGGAATCAAACGGCAGCTCAACCCGCGCCGTATTCGATGCAAGTGTAGTTGCCACCTCAAACTCGGCAACGCAAATGCGACTCGAAATCGGAGGACCATTCGTGGTCGACGCAGCAACTTGCCGCGCTCAACGAATCGGACTGACCGGGCCAATCGCCATGTCCCAAATCTGCGGCAGTTACAGCGCGGCTTATCAAATGATCGGAACAGGGCGGCTGCAAATGAGCATTGCGTCTGACTACCGCGATGCGACGCGATAGCAGCCGCTTCTGCTATCGCTATCTTTCGCTGTAAGCATTCAGGAAGAGATTGCGCTCGTTCCGCTATTCCGGCTGCCCTCTCGATCCCGCATCCTGAATCCGCAAACAATGCAATTGAGCAAAGCGTATTGATGAATACGGAGATCGCTCACGCAACTCTCTTTGGGGACGCTAGCAACTGAACTCGGCTGTTGTCCACTTGTCTGAACATGGAGGGATGACAACATGCAACGCACTCTTTCCCAATATGCCACTCTCTTCGGATGTCTGATTAAACCGGACAGCATGACCAAGTGCATTCACTGGGTCGTGCTCGCTTGTGCAACGAACCTCTTCCCAACGGTGACGATCGCGGGGCCATATGTCGAATTCGACATCGCTCCAATGGCCGAGTGTCGCGATGTCACGCCGCCACAACGCATTGCGCAATATCCCAATGAGCGGCTCATCGAGGTTTCACTGCCCATATCAGCCCGATTTCGTGGCGTGTCGATGGACGACGTTGATGAGCTTGATATTGAAGTCAATGGCGCCGCCGCCGGTTTGCGAGTGGAAGATTTCTCGCCGACGACGCAATTAGCCAGCGACATCTCGCATGATATTGAGACGACGACCACCACGACAACGGGCCGCTCGCTCGACGGCTCACTTGGCGGGACGTTCCCGGTTCCGGGCGCCGACGCGGTGGCACACCTTACGCCAACCATCAGCGGCGGCATAACCGGCTGCGATACGTCCACCGAGAAGATCAATCGCCTACCGCCCAAGCATGCCGTAGTGGTGAGCGGCACGTCCTCGGAAGGCCGCGGCGTGTTCTTTAAGTTGAAACGTTATTCGCAAACATCGCTTGAGGGCGTTCATCAACTCAGCGTAACGTTTGTCGCTCCACGTTTTTGGCAATGGAGCGAAATCCGCGTCGCCTGTACGGCTCACGGCGAGCGAAAACTGTTGTGGATAAAACAAACCGGCATCGTCGGACAAACCAACCGCGCCGTACAGCTTGTACGGACGAGCCCAAAACCAGTACGCCAAGTTGTGCTTAAGCCAACTGAGAACAATCAAACCGTCACAAAGTCATCGCCAGCGAACAGAAAGACAGCAAAGGCGGCGACCGGTTGGCGAGCCGCGACCCACAAGTCGGCAGCCGCCAAAGTGTCCGTCCGCGGGACCGGTGAGCAGGCTTCGCAGACTAATGCTGTGAACAATGCCGGGTCGGTGGAAAGAAGTTCCAATTAGTTCTGCCACATTTGCCCGGAACGTTTCATGCGACAGTCGGGCAGAAGCCGTTACGTCAGCCGAGAGCGTCGTCTCACTTTGATGTTCACTGTCCACGTTTTGACGACACTATGCGTGCTCTCGTGCTCTGCGAGGCGACAAATCTTCCGGGATCTCCCGGATGCAGCGGCCGCAAGACCGCAAATGGGTACTGCCTCTACTTAACGGCATAAGACTTGCGGACCCATGCACAAAGCGTCGCGATCCGTTCGGAATGCGCAAATGTGCGGTTCGACCCGCAGCTTGCCTGGGCGGACTGCCCGCCGGAACTTGTTTAGCTCCGAGCGGCAGCGATATTCAGTTGTAGAGTATAGAGGTGGAACCGAAATCGACCAGTCTGTGTGGAGGTCAATGAAATCATGCGTACTACCGTTTTATTGAAAACCTTTGTTGCGGCAGCAGCTGTTGCGCTGTTTGCCGCGTCTGCCGGTTTGGCGGATCATGACGGTCATAGTGGCGGCCGAGATGGCGGTCGAGACGGCGGCCGTGATGGAGGTAAGTCGTTCAACGCCGACGGAGGATCGTCGCGATCGTTCAGCAACCCGAACTTCAAAGGTTCGACCGACGGGAACCGATCGTTTTCCCGTACGTTCCGCGGCAACGGAAATGACCGCAATCAACAGTTCCAATCCGGAAATAACTTTCAAGGTGCGCGGCAATACCAGACAAACAAGCCGAACGACAGCGACGCCCGCAATTTTTTGAATCTGAAGGGCAACCAGGATGGTCGGCGGTTTCGCGATCGTAGCCCAGAAGAACGCCAGACCGTGGATCGCGAGTTCAATCAATGGCAAAACTTCTGGAAGGGAAAGGATGGAAAAGGTCGCGATAATCGCAACTGGACCGGCAATTGGAAGAACAGCGATCGCTTTAATGTGGCCGACCGGATTCGTCGCGACTGGCATCAGCGCCACGACAACGATCTTCCCTTCCGCAGTGATTGGTGGAAAAACAAACACCGCGGAAACTACTGGACCTTCTGGGGCGACTATGCGCACCGACACAATCGGCCATGGTACTGGTGGTCATGGGCAACGGGTCCACGCTTGGCATCCTGGTTTGTTTTCGGCTGGCCTACTCCCTATTACTGGGATTACGGGCCGGGCGAGTACGTGTATTGCGACAACGGAGCTATCTACGTAAACGGTCGCTGGTGGGAACCGGCGCCGGTCTACTACAATCAAACTGCGCAACTAATCGACGAAGCGCCCGATCTGACATCTCAAGCTGCTGCCAATTTGGACTGGATGCCACTCGGCGTTTTCTCCGTCACTCCTGATGGGATGAACGAAGCACTTGTCACCGTTCAACTTGCCGTCACGAAAGACGGAGTGATTGGCGGAACGGCCTTTGACCAAAAGAACGG
>DASZZA010000809.1:0-6136 GCA_035545135.1 Lacipirellulaceae bacterium
GAGCGTCACTAGCTACACCGAACTCCGCCGCCAAGCACAAGAATGCCGGCGATGGAACCTACTCCATCCCACACAGCCGCCGCGCCTGTCGTACCTCGAACGTGTACTGGAAGGTGTGGAGGGTCCCTGCGTTTCGGCTTCCGATTACGTTCGCGCCCACTCCGAACAGATTAGCCCGTGGGTTCCCGGCGGCTTGTATGCCCTGGGCACCGACGGCATGGGCCGCAGCGAAAGCCGCGGCGCCCTCCGTCGCCATTTCGAGGTCGATGCCGAAATGATCGTCCTCGCCACGCTCTACCAACTAAAAAGAAAAGGCAAGTGCGATGGCCAGTGCGTCGCCAATGCCATCAAAGATCTTGGGATCGACCCCGAAAAACAATCCGCGCTGTATGCATAAACAGAAAAGTAAACCGCCAATTGACGCTGACGAAACGCTAAGAACTTCTAACAAAATGGCCGGGGACTGTCCCAATTTTGCGGAGTCTTCGGAGCAAAATGGGACTGTCCCCCTCTCCGAGGCCCGTTAGAAGCTCTAAGATCTTCAATCGGTACTCGATTCTTGTGCTCTAACTCATTAGTGAGAAATTAGCGTCCATTAGCGGTTAAGAATTCACATGGCCACACAAATCAAACTCCCCAATCTCGGCGAGAACATCGACTCCGGCGACGTGCTGAGCATCTTGGTCAGCGAAGGCGACAACGTCAAAGCCGACCAGGATCTGCTCGAAGTCGAAACCGAAAAGGCGACGATGCCGATTCCCGCCCCGCAAGGTGGCCGGATCACTAAGATCCTCATCAAGGAAGGCGACACGGTAGAAGTCGGCGCGCCAATCATGGAAATCGAAGCCGCAGCCGCCGCCCAATCGGTCACCCCACAACCCAAGCCGGCCGAACACAAGGAAGAAGCGCACGCTCCAAAGCCAAAAGAGCCGGAGCCGATGGAAGTGGAAAAACGAGCCGTCGAGGCCGACGTCATCGCCGGCGACGAAGAGCCGTCCGAGCCGACCCCGACGAAGACCCCGCTCAAAAAGCCGCGGCTGCGCCAACCCGAGCCCGAAGAGGAAGAAGAGGTCCAGCCGCATCCCACCGCCCCGAAAGCAAAGTCCAGAAAGGCCGCATCGCCGGGCAAAACAATCGGCGATGTGCCGGGAGATGGCCATGCTTCCGCAGCCGCCGGGCCTGCCGTTCGCCGCTTAGCCCGGCAGCTCGGCGTCGACCTTCGCCGTGTTCGACCCAGCGGAACCGGCGGTCGTGTCACGGTTGAAGACGTTCGGGCGTACGTCCGCGAAACCAATGAACAGGTCGCCGCCGCCGCGCCCCGCGGCATCACGCCGCCCGGCGCGCCCGATACCGACGACTTCGGCGGCGTGCGCATCGAAAAACTGTCACGCATGCGGCAAACCATCGCCCGCAACATGTTGCAATCGTACACCACGATCCCGCAACTCACTAACTTCGACGACGCCGACGTCACCGAACTCGAAGACATGCGCACGCAAAGCAAAGCCGACTACGCCGACCGCGGCATCCGACTCACCGCACTGCCCTTTGTCATCAAAGCAGTCGCTTCGTCGCTCAAGCGCCATCCAGTCCTCAATGCCTCGGTCGACCTCGAGAACAACACCATCATCTACAAGGAATACGTGAACATCGGCATCGCAGTTGATACCGATCGCGGCCTGGTGGTGCCCGTGCTCCGCGACGCCGATCGCAAGAGCATTTCGCAAATTGCCTCCGAGTTGGAAGAACTTTCCAGCACGGTACGCGAAGGCCAATTCGATCTCGATTTGCTGAAAGGCGGCACGTTTACCGTCAGCAATCTCGGCTCGGTGGGCGGGACCTACTCGACGCCCATCATCAACCCTCCGCAAGTTGCCATCCTTCTCGTCGGCCGAACGCGCACCGTGCCACATTTCGTGGAGAACCAAGTCGCCCCGCGGCTGATGATGCCCCTATCGATCACCTACGATCACCGCCTCGTCGACGGCGCCGCCGCCTCCCGCTTTACAAACGAAGTGAAAAGCTTCCTCGCCTCACCAGGACGCTTACTTCTTGCGCCGTGATCGTCGGCCTGCCTTATCAAAAAGTTGCTTGAGAGAAACCTCAAAGCCTGGCAAAACCTTTCCGCCGGAGAGTGATCCGTCATGAGAAACGACGCGCCCCTTGCCGCGGCGCTCGTATACCACTGCCGACTGTGTCGCGGCATCAATGAACCAAACCATTTTCACGCCCGCGGTAAAGTAATCGTCGAGTTTGCGGGCCATTTCCCGCTTCGTATTTCCTTCCGAAATCACGTCGACCGCTAAGTCGGGCGCAATTGCCGGTACGGGCTCGGCCGGCAGTACTCGTTCGCGAAAATGTCTCCAACTCAGGAAAGCCACATCTGGAACGCGAATTTGGTCCGCAAGAATTCGCAGCGTGCCAGCCTCACCAAGTACGATCCCCAAATCGTGCTCGTCCAAATACTTGCCCAGAAACATAATTAGCGCCGACGCAATGCACGATTTATAATAACCTATCGGCTTCTCCACGAGGACGCCGTCAATCAGTTCGCAGATTCGTTCCTCGTGATCGAGCGTTCGCTATAAGTCCGCCTCCGTTGCCAGCCCTGGCGGCGGCACCATGCGTATCCGAGCAAGCGGAATATCTCCTAATTGCTCTTGCATGTCCGCGGCGGTCACAAATCCAATGGCCATGATAGAACTCGGCTTCTACGATTGTTTCGCAATTATACGTCGAATCCGTGGCGCGCGCAGCCACTACTGCTTCAACGCCTGCAGCGGAAAACACAGCACCGGAATCGCCATCGACGCCACTCCCAATACCCAGCGAAAGTCGTCCAGCTCCACGCTGTCGTCCGCCGTCGGCGGGTGATGGATTCCCAGCAGGATCACAAGAATCAGCATCGGCGTCCAGATCGCGGCCTCCTCTAAATTGATCACCACATATACGATTGCGATGATTGTGAACGCCCGCGCGATCTTGTACGCATCACGGCCAAACAAACCGTAAATCGTGTGGCCGCCGTCGAGCTGGCTTACCGGCAGCATGTTGAGTCCCGTAATCAACATGCCCACCCAACCCGCCATAAAGTACGGGTTGAGCTGCGAAATCGAAACCCATGCCGCGCGGTCCGCCCACTGCGGGTGCACCCATCCAATCATCCAGCGAACAATAACCGGATTGTAAAGTTGAATTTCCCCAGCAAGAGCGGGGTGAGATAAGTCCAACGCGCGCACGCCCATGTACAAAATCGGAACCGCGACCACCAGCCCCGCCAACGGCCCGGCAATTCCAATATCGAATATCTGTTTCCGGTTCGCTCGCGTGCCATCCATGCTGATCACCGCCCCCATCGTACCGATGATCGTGAACGGCACCGGGATACAAAGCGGGTAGCTGGCTGGTACCCGGTAGCGCACCGTTTGCAGAAAGTGTCCCATCTCGTGCGTCAACAGAATGGCCAGCACCGCGAACATGTAGGCCAGCCCCGTTCGCCAGTGAGCGCCTACCGTGGCCAGCATGTTGTTGACGTTCGCAATCAACTCCGGACGCCAACTCGCGGCGCCGACCCAAAACGTCGATAGGCACGTCGCCACAAACAGCACCAGCGGCAGCACGACCCGACGCCTCGGCACACGCCGCACGGGCTTACGCAATTCAGAGACGCTCGACCAACCACGCACCACCGAGCTGCCACGCATCGGTTGCAATCCCGTCGAATCTCCCAGCCCATTCGATAGCTTGTCACTCCCTCCGCTTGCCGCGCTACCGTCCTGGGAATCCCCCTTCTTCGGCGGGACTGCCGGCAATTGTTCCGGCGGACGAGAAGGATCAGCTGGGCTTGGCGTACTCATAGTACGTAATCATACGCCACGCTAACCTCCCAGCGTAGGGCATCTGCTAATCCGTTCCCGCTAGCGCGCACGAACCAATAGCGAAAGTATCGAATCCCGGCCCCCGTGCATCCCGCATCCTGCATCCTTCATTCTCACACTTCAATACTCTTCGCCGTGCTGATCCCGCAAATCCGCGCAGCCGCAAGGCAACGCTCCGCGCTCTCGATCATGCGGGCCGCTTCGAAATTCCGTGGAACGACGCTCGACGTTGAAACCCCGATGCTAAGTGTTGTGGCCAGATCGCCGTTTGGTTGAACGCCATCAACAACCCCCTTATTCAGTATCGCGATCGCGTGATTCGCCACCGAAATCGCACCTCGCTTGTCGCAATTCAAGAGAATCGCGGCCGTCCGCTCTTTGCTCAACGACACAAGAACAACATTATTCGTGTCCAGCGGCGCGATTGCACAGCCAAGCGCTTGTCGAGCTTGCCGGCATGCGAAGTCACCCTGCGAATCGGAATGAATATCGAACACATTCGGCTCTACGAGTAATAAACTCAATTCCTGGCGCCGATCGCGGCAACGATTCGCCGCCGCCATCAGCTTACGCACAAGTGCCGATCCATCTTTGCACTCGCCAAATTGAACGTCTTTCGCGTCATGTGCCCTAACGTCGTCGGCATGAGCCGCGTGCTGATCATTCCGGTGCCTGCCGCTTCCTTCCTGTTCGTTGCCCGCCGTAAGAAAACTCCGCATCGCATCCGACAAGTCGTTCGTGTGCGCAAGTAATTGGTTATACGCCTGATCCTCCGGCGACGCCGCGGCCGCTTCGCTTGCGATCTCTTCGCCCACCGCCGCCATCTGAGCGTGCGCTTCCACCAGCATTTGCATGTAATCGCGATCCTCGCTCAACTCCAGCGACAAGCTCCCCGCCAATTGATCCACTTGCGGCTGCAAACCACCGACGAGCAAGGCCAATTTCGACTTCGTCATTCCGCGGTATTCTTTGCCCGCTTCCAGCAAATCGGGCAGCACGTTAAGCCGGCGTTGTCCCACTAGCTGCATCAACATCTCGGCCAAGTGCAGGATCTGTGCCAGATCGCCCTCCGGCGGGGCCATTCGCGCAAGTCGCGCCAGTTTCTTCGGTGCCGCAATCGCATCGACCAGCCGCTGCGGCATGTGCCACCGCGACAAAAGCTCGGCGCTCAATTGCGTATGATCGAATCCTAGCGTGTCTTGCTCGAGCGATGCCAGGTGGCACTTCTCATCGATCACCCCGTTCAAAAATTTTGCATACGGCTCACCCAACTCACGCAACAGCACCAGCATGCCGATATCCTGCAGCAAACCGGCGATGAACGCTTCGTCGCCCGAGCCCACTTCCTGCGGTGCTCCTCGCCACAATTCCTCTGCCAACAGCCGCGCCGCCACCGCTCGCGTGAGCGTATTCGTCCAGTACCATTGAAGTTGGCGCGCCGCCACTTCCGCAAATAAGGCATCCGGCAAATTGAATCCCAACACCAGCAGCTTCAGTGGCTTGATCCCGAGCAACCCGATCGCCTGACTCAAATCGCCCACCGCTCGATTGAGTCCATACAACGAGCTATTGACGACGCGCAACACCTTGCACGTCAGCGCCGGATCCTGCGACACGCAATCCTTAAGAGCCCGCGCGTCCACACCCGGCTCCTCGGCAAGCCGCATGAGCTCGATCGCCACCGTCGGCCGACTGTAAAGCGTGATCGCCCGCGAGGCGATCTCCTCCAATTGCGACGCCACTTCGTTCATCGGTGGGGACTTCAAAAGCGCTATGAGGCGAACATATATGAAGAGCCATGTCGGCTGCGCAAGTTTAGCTCACGCATTGCAACAATCGCATTGCTAGCACATCCGTAATTGCCGCCATAATCGGCCACCGTCGAGCGCGAACCGCTTTTGCCTAGGTCGCATCGACCCCGCGCATTAGAATACGCTCCTCGGCAAGCACGCCCTTTACCCGCCAGCGAGCCGGGCCGTCCCCGGCCCCGAGCACTTTGACATGGACGGTCGCACCACACCAATTCGCTCGCGATGCTCTACTTCCCTCATCTTTGTCTTTGCGACAGTCGCTTGCTCGACTCGCGCCGAAAACACGCCGCCCCACCCTCCTGAAAAACCACAAATCCCGACTATCATCGGCGCTTTCCGCAACGACGCCGCGCTCAACGACATGGCGTTCGTTAACCAGTCAACCGGATGGGCGGTCGGCGACCGCGGAGTGATTTGGTGCACCCACGATGGCGGAAACACATGGCG
>DASZZA010000810.1:0-5186 GCA_035545135.1 Lacipirellulaceae bacterium
GATGCCAATCAAAACAGGATAAGGTGCGCGGACTAACCCGGCCAGGTCGCGCAGCTTCATCTGCGTCCCCATCCCAAACATCACCAGCTGCATGATTACCAGAATGAGTGTCTTGTCACGCAGGTCGATCGGCCCCAGTTGCAGGAATCGGGCCGGGTAAATCATTGCCAAGACCGCGCCGGCGACGATCCAAGCGGTAAACTGATACGTGCGCAGCGCGGTCAGTGCGCCCAAACCTACGGCAACGCCGATTAATGACACGGCCGCGGCCGGCTGCCAAATATCGGGATCACCCGCGATCACCCCGGCAGCCACCGCAATCAGCGCCGCAAGTCCCACACCTAGCGATATGAGCCGGAGTTCGCGCACGCCTACCCTCAGATGACACTCGCAATATAGTCGATAGCCATTGGCGGACTGGTCAAAATTGGGATGCGCCTTTCCGTCTGCGGTAACTTTTCCACAATTCGCGCCATCGATGCCTGCGCTAAGACAATCACGTCGACTTGTGTGGTCAGCTCGTTAATCGCTCGGGCGACACTCGCATCGTGCGCCGCGGCGTCGCCACTCATCAAGGCACCGAAGGCCCCCTCACAGAGATTTGTAAGCAGCGTAACTTGAGCGCCGGCGGCCGATGCACAGCGGCGGATCAAGTCCGTCGTCGGCTCGAGCGTGGTGGGTAGCGTCGCCACGACGCCGATCCGCCCAGCTGTCCGAATCGCGTGCTCCACCATCGGCCGGTCCACGCGCAACACAGGCACCGAGACCAATGTCGCGGCAGTCTCAACGGCCACACCGATCGAGGAACACGTCGCCAGAACGAAATTGGCGCCGGCATCCTGGGCGGCGGCAATATGGTCAACCACGCGGCGGGCCGTCCGCGGACGCAATTGACCGTGCTCGATCACATCCTTGATCAAGCTATCATCGACGAGATTGAATACATCGATTTCGAGCAACTTCGCTTTACATAGTTGCTCGAACATGGGCACTAGAGTCGCCGAAGTGTGTAACAACCCGAGCTTTTTTCGCGGCATGAGAATTCAACCCTTCGCCCGATCCATGCGCTTCGTGGATTGTTTAACGCCCAACGCCAATCGATTCGACCGACCCGCGCAACAACGAAGCGAACGAATCATCATAACCGACTTGTCCGCCCTTGAACACGATTTCGAGGCCGTCAATGGCTTCATCACGACTGCGAGCGGTGCACAGCGGAGCCCCCGGCTCAAGTGATGCGGCGAACTCCAACGCGTCGATGCCGAGCGTACGCGCGACCCAGCCGGATGTATCGCCGCCGATGACGGCCACGCGCCGCACGGCACGAGAACGAACCACTTCGCGAAGCACACGTCCCATGATCGTGCCCAGTGTTTCCACCACACGGCGGTCCTTGCCGATCGCGCTTCGAGTGGCTGCAATCCGCGGATCGTCAGGACCTCGGCTGGTATGCACCATCACCGATCGACCGGATTTAAGCATTGCAATGATCCGTTGAGCCTCGCTCGAAATATCAGTGTCTAGCCGTCGTGACTCGGCCAAAGCCGGCGTATCGAGCGGCAACTCCACGAAACCGTGCTGACTCCCCCAGGCAATCTGGCGAGCGGTGACTGGAGAACAGCTTCCAGAAACGATTAGCGTGCGATCGACCGGCGAAACTGTCGGGAAGGCATTCGCTGGTTGGCACGACGCTTCGGCTATTGCACCGAACATTTGCCATTGGTCGCGAAGTGCGTATTCCAATCCCGAGGAACCGGCGACGAAGAGCGTTTTACCCTCTTGCGCCTGCGCTGCACTTAGCAGCTTGCCGATCGTGGTCAGATGCGCATCGGTCAATGCGTCGAACAGGACGACCATCCCCGCTTCATTCGCGGTTCGAGCAAGCTGCTCGGACGCGGCGTCAAAGCCCTCCTCAAGGGCAAGTACATCGACAAGCTCCACGCGGCGCGCGGTTTGCCGCTCCAAGTGCAAGCGCAAGTCGGATTCGCGCATCGGAGTGACCGGGTGGTGCCGCATGGTCGGGTGACGATCGAGTCGGTAGACCTCGCTCGCCAGCCCCGACCGCGCAAAAAGATTGCCGAACACGCAAAAACGCTGCAGCGCGGGTGCCGCAACAATCAACGGCACATACCGGTTCTGAAAAATGCGCTGGCCTATGTCGATGGCCCGACCAATGCTGCCCACTTCGGGCGACGAATCGAACGTCGAGCATGTCTTGTAATGACAGTAGGCGGGGCACAATCGTCGAAGCGCGCCGAAGACCTTTGGCAGCTCGATCTCCATTTCGTCTGGCGACATCGTTCGACCGTGGCCGGCCACCCCAACGGCGCGCACATGGGGGCATTGCCGCAGCATTTCTTCACTTGGCGGATTAACGAAAAGCACGGCCGCAATGCCCCTCTGGGCAAGCGACTCCAGCACATCCGTCGAGCCAGTGAAGTCGTCGCCGTAATAAGCGAGAAGCAAGTCGATGGCTTAAACCTCCTTAAGTGCGAGTGGGCTAACTCGCGCGGGTAACGCGACCGAAGAATTCCAGCGACTGACGCAATTCATCTCTACTTTGGGAGTATTCTTCCAGCGGCTCCCCGGCTTGGGCCGCCTCCCACGCCTGCCGGATCGCGGTCACGCCGGCCGCTGGCCCGGCCGGATGAGCCAGAATACCACCGCCCGCCAGGTACATCAGGTCCACCGTTTGGGTCTGCCGATACGTGTCGGGCGCTTGCCCGCCCCACTGCCCTGAGGACACGACGGGCATCACTCGATAACCGCCCAACATCGGTGTCAGACAGGCCTTGATCGAACGGACCACCGACTCATCGGTTTCGCAGAACTTATTTGCTAAACCGTTCACGTGCAGGTGATCGACCCCCGCTAACCTCCAAAGCTTTTGATAAGCGGTGAAATCGATCCCCAGCGCCGGATGACGATAATAAATGCCCCATCCATTGCGGTGGCCATGAATCGGAAGCGCGCATCGCCGGCGCAGGAACTCTACTCCTGCATAACCCACACTATTGAGACTGACCATGACACAAGTGCCGCCCGCAGACACGACCTTGGCGTGATGCTCCAACATGCGGTCGAGCTGATCACTGATATTGAACGCGAACATCAGCTTGCGGCCGGTCGTCTGCGCCAGATCGTTCACGACCTTCATCACGGCATCGACCCGCGCCGCCAAAGGCGAATGCGGCGGGTTGGCCATCAATTCATCATCCTTGACAAAATCGACGCCTGCCTCGCCGAGCGTTCGTACCAGATCGGCCGTTTGCTCCGGCGTAAGTCCGACACTTGGCTTCACGATGGTGCCGATAATGGGCCTTTGCCAAACATTCGTGAGCCGCCTCGTGCCGTCGATGCCGAATTGCGGTCCCGGAAAGTACTCGGCGAGCGACTCGGGCAGTTCGAGATCCAAAAGCCGTAGCCCCGAGAGCTGGCGCAGCTCAAACAAGTTTCCGGCAACGGTCGACACGATGGTCGGAAGGTTCGGTCCGACATTATCCAACGGGAAACTGATGCGCACCGTCCCGCGCTGATATACGGTGCCGGGCTGCTGCGGCTCGAGGGACCCCGGCAAGGAGGGACTCGCACAGATTTCCAGTCGTTCGATGGATTCAACAGTGGCGGAAAACTGTTGGCGTAGCCGGTCCGTTTCGCCTCGCACCCGCGTAAATGTGCCGGTCGACTGCTCGCCAGCCAGCGACGCCGCGGCCGCTTCGAGCGCGAGCGGCGTTTCCAGCAAATACTCGGCAATAATGTGCTGTTGGGACATGTTTTGAGCACCCACCTTACGGCCGTCTGTCGACTGGCGTCGAGCGCTGAATCACCGTTCGATGAATGTCACGCCCGCCCATGGGTGTTTCTCTTTTGACGCACTTTGTCTCATAGGGCGAGCCCTGTAATCTTCAACGCCACGGCAAAATCGCACGGCGGTTTGTCCGGCAGGGAAACGACGAGGCCCTGATCCGTGCGCTGCCACCGAAGTTCGCCATCGTAGCCCAATAACTGCACGCTTCTGAGGTCCCCACTCGCCAAACGCGTACGGCATGACAGCGATTTGATTAGTAGTTTACCGTTTTCTGGCCAGCCGAGCGCGATGGCGTAAAGGATTTGGCCCTTGGTGGTAAAGCGAATGTCCGAGGCTGTAAAGGCCGCTCTTTTGCGCTCCGCGAAGGAGCCCGCTGTAACGCGCGTCGGGCCTTCCCCATACACTCGCCAGGGACGCGTGTCGTAGATTGCTTCGCCATTCGTCGCGAGCCAACGACCGATCTCTCGGAGCATGGTCGCTTCATGCGCTGGGATCGTGCCATCTGCCTTCGGACCGATGTTTAGCAGCAATGAGCCATTTTTGCTGACGATGTCGACCAGATCGTCGACAAGTTCGCCGACGTCCTTGTAATCGTCGTTGGCCACGTAGCCCCATGAGTTCTTGGAGACCGAGGTATCGCACTGCCAACGCCGCGTGCGAATCCCGTCTGCCACGCCCCGTTCGATTTCTAAGATTCCTGCGCCCGCCGGAAACGACTCCCCTTCCCATCTCTTAAATGTGATCGCGACAGGTTCTTTCCACTCGACCCCGCGGTTGTAATAGTACGCGGCAAAACGCTTCAAATATGGCTGGAAGACGGGCTGGCAAATCCACCAGTCAAAATACATCAGTTGTGGCCGGTACTTGTCGACGATCTCGCACGATCGCAGCAGCCAGTCGTCGAGAAATTCCTTGTCGGGCGGATCCAACTGGTTTTCGGCCAACTGCTGATTGACGGCCGGGCCATACAACGCCGCATTGGCCGGATCGCGCACGTCGGAATCAAACTGCATCCCCCGATCGAAAAACCACCAATGCTCTGCGCGGTGTGAAGATGCGCCGAACACGAGCCCTTCGCGCCGAGCGGCTTGATCCAGTTCATGAAGCACATCGCGTTTCGGGCCCTTCTTCGCGGCACACCACTCGGTTACATCGCTATCGTACATGGCAAAGCCGTCGCAATGCTCGGCAACGGGAACGACGTATCTCGCACCCGCAGCGCGGAACAATGCCATCCAACGACGGGCGTCGAAGTGCTCTGCTCTGAAACGCGGAATGAAGTTTTTGTAGCCGAATTGCGATTGAGGGCCGTAGGTCGTCTGGTGATGCTTATACGCCCGCGACCCACGCACGTACATGTTGCGGGGATACCATTCGT
>DASZZA010000811.1:0-5165 GCA_035545135.1 Lacipirellulaceae bacterium
CCCCGCCGCCCGATCGCCAGCGACAATTGGTCCTCCCGCACAAGCACGATCCCGCGCCCCAACATCTTGCACAGGATCACTTGTTCGACCTCGGCGGGCTGCAGGGCGTTGGGAATCAGCACTTCGAGGTTCTCGTCCCAACGGACGATATCAATCCGTTCGCCTGCCAGCTCGTCCACGATATTCTTAATGCGGTTGCCGCGCACGCCGACGCACGCCCCCACGCAATCAACCCGCGGATCGCTGCTCGAAACCGCCACCTTCGACCGATAACCGGGCTCACGCGCCATCGCACGAATCTGAATGACGCCGTCGGCAATCTCGGGAATTTCCTGCTCGAACAGCCGCTGCACCAATTGCGGCCTGGCCCGGCTCAAAATCACCTTCACGCGGCTGCCGCTCTTGCGAACCTCGAACACGGTCGTCCGCACACGCTCGTTCACATGGTGCGTCTCGCCCGGAATCTGCTCGCCCCGCGGCAAAATCGCTTCGACGTTCGTCAATTGCACGGTCGCCGCCCCGCCTTCGTACCGTTGAATGACGCCGCTGACCATGTGGCCGATCAGCTCGGTGTATTCATCATACAAGGCGTCGCGCTCCGCCTCGCGGATCTTTTGGATCATCACCTGCTTGGCGGTTTGGGCGCCGATGCGGCCGACCGTCTCTTCCGAGTCCAGTTCCCGCCCGTCGTAGGTTGCATGAATCGAGCCGTCTTCGCGGTCGATATTCACAACGATGTCGGCCTCTTCGCCGTAATGCTTCTTCGCCGCCGACACGAGCGCAGCCTCGATCCCCTCGAACACGATCTCTTTGTCGATGTTCTTATCGCGATGGATTGCATCAACGATTCGCAAAATTTCCTGGGGATTCATGGCAACCTTTCCGCCCCGTATTCGCCCGGGCGAGCGGCAAACCGAGTTTTTCAAATTGTCCGAATTGTTGGAGCGGCTGCCGGCCACCCTCGCACGACACGTAGACACTTTCTCCGTCTCGTCCTGCTGCCGCAGAACGGCGATTCAATGGCCTCAGCGAAACTCCTTGCGCCAGACTAACTTAAAGCGTCTAGCGAACTTTCAAGGATATCCCTCAACCGTGCTAGTGTCAAGCCGCGATCGTGTCTCGCCGGCCATAGAACGGCGTCTTTTTTCCATATCCAGGAAGTTACCTCCCCACTCCCCGCAAAAACGAGCACGCCACGGATAGTCGCGACGGTTCATTCGCCAACTTCGGATCATCGCACCGGCGCTTCGCCATCGACATTCAAGTGAAGATCTGCCACCAACATACAAAATCACGACACACACCAAACCCACGACCAACAGCGCCCAGCTCGACGCCTCCGGAACGGCCAAGCCGTTCAACTGGCCGTTGGTCGGATATGCGTCACCGAAGTTGCTCCGCCAGATCGTGTAATCCGCTTCGTCGACTTCCTGATTGCCCGAGGCGTCCGCCGCAAGCGTCGTTGTCGAGCCGAGCGTCTTGCGCCACACGATGTAATCCGCCGCATCCACTCGATCGTCGTGATTGTAGTCGCCCGGTAAAAAAGCAGCCGCGTTGATGGCCAGAGCCGCTGGAATCATCTGCCCGTAATCGAACACACTGTCGTTGAGCACGACGAGGAACGGTTCTGAGGGTGCGTACTGGTCCGATTTCAACCGCGCGAAGAATCCGTAAGCGCCTGCTGGTGGGGGTATCGATTCGCTCAGCGCGTATGCCAACAGATGATTGTGAAAGCCCTCATCGCTGGCCAGCGGCTCCGCAACCTTCAGCGGCGGCGGCGCCACCTCATCACCCGGCGAAAGTGTGATACTCGCGCCGCTTACATTGATAATCCCAAGGGAATTGTCTGCCGGAGAGTTGCCGACACGTTGTGATTCTGGATTCCAGTACCAATGCACACGGTTCTCGCTCGGATTGGAAAAGAAATACGGCCGCGACAACACTTCGATGTACAACCCGCTATGCTCATCCATTCCTGAAATTTCAAAACCAGGCACCTGCCAAATGATCGACGGGCCAAGCCCGGGAATACTCGCCTCGCCGAACGGATCACCCTCTTCATCGTCTTGCACAAAGATCATTGGCGCAAATCCCGCCGAGTCATCGATCCCTCCGCCAACGGACAACACATTCCCGACCACCTCCAATTGGATGGGAATCCCATGGGCCACGGCACGACTTGCGCATAACACTGCCGTCACGAACGACGCCAAAAAGAACGGTAAGCGATAGATGTTTCTCACGGATCACTCCGGTTTTCCAAAATCAAAATTAGTTGAAATCCACTCTTCGATCGTTTGCGCTTCGATAACTTCCACGTGCCCGTCCGCATAAAGGTAATTGGCCGCGTCCGCGTGCCGATCCGGCTGAATGTCGTTCTTCACCGCCTGACCCACTAACCCGAGCGTGCGGTTAAGCTGTGAAAACCATTGAGAGGCGTGAGCGTGATCGTACTTTGGAGAAGCGTAAATGTACGAAGCCGTCGCTGGATCATACTGGTGCGGATCGCCCTTCGTCGGATCTTGATGGCGGTGATCCGCGCCTTCGAACATCACCATCGTCCGGCTCGTCGCTTGCAGCTTATTCAAATTCCGGATCGCGCCGGGCGTCTGGTCCACGAGGTAGTCGTTGATGACGTAACTCGTGCTTTTCATGTAGCGCCGCTCGAACAGCAGAAAATCGTCGGGACAAAGTCGAATTTCGTCCACGTTTTCCATAAAGTCCGACAACGTATAGATCCACGACTTGTCGTCGCCGCTGTGGTACCACTCGGGAAACTGCCCTTTATGCGTGTCGCAGAACTGCAGCACGGCCAAGCCGATTTGACGCATGTTGTTTTTGCAACTCGCCATACGAGCCGATTCACGAGCGGCTTGTACCGCCGGCAACAACAGCGCAACGAGAACCCCGATGATCGCAATAACGATCAGCAATTCGATAAGAGTCATCGCGCGGCGCATTGGTACCATCCGGGCGGTGCCTTCATTTGGCTGCGCAAGACCGCGCAGCATTAAAGACGCTCAACTCGAAGCGAACGATTTATAGCCCATCCCAAAGTGCCGGGGACTGTCCCGATTTTTGCCGAGTCCGCGGAGCAAAATGGGACCGTCCCCTTCTCCGGGGCCTTACACTGCCCGCGAATAAACCGGGCAGTGTGAGTGACGCACGACGTCATACCGCTTTAGGAGGAGGAATCGCTGGAAGTGAGACCGAGCGCACGGCGTGTTCAGAAAGCGCAGGACCCAGCCAGCCAATCAATGGAAGGTCGTGCGAAAGGCCGCCGCGAAACGTGATCAAAGTTGGCACTGCCGCCATCCATAGACCCGAATGCCCCTGGCAGTCCAGCGCGCGCCAACCGACCACTCGATCGTCGTGGGTTCGCGCCACCCGCGGATTATGATGGGCACAGCATGAATGGCTCGAACGCGCGCAGCACGCGGCACGTACGCGGCAACAGCTTGTCAGCCCACCGGTCAACGATCGTGCGCAACATGCGGGGCAAGCGGCCACAGCTCTGTTCGATGACTTGATACCAAGCCAGGACAAATTGATGCCGGCCCGCTCCGCCGCCGCGATTGCAAACTCCGGCGGGCGCACGTTGTTTTTCCGCGCCCATGCGAAGCGTTCGGCCAACGTATGGCAGCAGCACGACCGCCAGCATTGCTCAGCCGAATGGCAACCGCACCGGCAAGTCTCGCACGGATACCGCTCGTTGGTCTGCTTTGGTTCGCCCCCCGGTAGTGGCACGCCGGCGGCTGTCAGAGCGTACGTCGCCAACAAAATCGCGCTGACCGAGCGCCGGCGAATAGAACGCAAAGTGGCTCGGCGAGGCAGGAGATGCATATCGCACCATCATTCGGCAGGTCAGTGGGCTCCAACCTATTCGCCCGAATACGCTCGGTCAATACTCGCCCTCGCCGTCGGCATGCTTCTGTCGATATTGGGATGCCCGCCACCACCACCACGACAGCCCGCCAAGCGCGATCGCCGAAAGAATCGCGCCAACGTAAAACGTCGCCGCCGGGCTCCAAAGCTCCCATACGGCGCCTGCCACGATGCTCGCCAGAATAGCGGCGACGCCACTCACGAAGTTAAAGACGCCGAACGCCGTGCCGCGTAGCTCCACCGTTGCCGTATCGGCCACCAACGCCGACAACAGCCCCTGCGTCAGCCCCAAGTGCAATCCCCAAACGGCCGCTCCCAACAGGACAACGTACAGACTTCCGGTCGTCGCCAAGATCAGGTCGGCCACGATCAGCATTACCAGACCGATCGTCAACAAACTGACTCGGCCGATTTGGTCGGACAACACTCCTGCCGGATACGCCGAGGCGACGTATGTTACATTCATCACCGCGAGCACAAGCGGAGTCCAATTCATCGCCAAACCCAACTGATTTGCTCGCACGATCAGAAACGCCTCGCTGAATCTGGCCAGTGTGAAAACGGCGCCGATCGTGACCACGAACCAATACGAACCCGCCAGCGGCCGAATATCGCGCCAGGTGGGCAGCACCGCCTTTTCGCGGCCACCCAAGTGCCGCTCTGGCTCCGCCACGCCCACGACAAGCGTTCCGACCGCGACAACGGCCGGCAGCACAGCAACCCAAAACACATGGCGCATGCTGCCCCCAAACACAATCATCAGCCCGATCGCAGCGAGCGGCCCCAGCAGCGCTCCCACGGTGTCCAGTGCTTGTCGCAGCCCGTATGCCGCACCGCGCACTTCCGCCGGGGTTACATCGGCGATGAGCGCGTCGCGCGGCGCTCCCCGAATGCCTTTGCCAAGCCGATCGATGAACCGTGCCACAAGCACCCAGCCCGCCGAATTTGCCAGCGCGAACAGCGGTTTCGAAAACGTGGCCAGTGAGTACCCGAACACGACCAACGGTTTGCGTCCCGCAGCACGATCGCTGATCACTCCGGAGAAGACTTTCACGATCGACGCAGTCCCTTCGGCGATACCCTCAATAACTCCCAATGTGAGCTTACTGGCGCCTAGCACCGAGACCAGAAATACGGGCAGCAGTGCGTAAATCATCTCCGACGACAAGTCCATGCACAGGCTCACAAACCCCAGTAACCAGACGAGGCTCGGAATGCTGACCGATTCCGGTGTGGATTTGTTTTGCGACACCGCATCCTCTCGCTCGAATGAGTGCAGT
>DASZZA010000812.1:0-6342 GCA_035545135.1 Lacipirellulaceae bacterium
GAAGTACACGCTTTGCTGGCACCCTATCGCATTCGACCCGATCGCGAGTTCTTTGAGATAGGCTTTGATGAGGCATCACGCCTAATCAACGACCACCTTGGCGCGAAGAGGATGTTCAAAGCCCGTGATCGAGAGAAAGCAATGAATGGAATCTCAGCCTCGCGGATATCGGCTCATACTATCGCCGTTGGTAGCTCATCGTTTCGAAGACCGCTTCCGCCTACCGGGCTTGATGTCTAGTAGCTCCGTTTTCGGTCTCAGCGCCCGCGATGTGAAGGGAGCGGTAACCGCAGTCGTGCTCATTTCTGCAATTCTGAATAATGCAACCGATCGCTTATCGATGACGAAAGTCTCGCTCAGCTTGAGTCCAAGGAACCGCACGTGGTGCTCACGCATCTCCGCGTCACGTTGACCTTCTTCGACAGACGGGGTCGCTACACGGCGAAGCATTTGGAGAGCTTCCGGTGGCGAATCGGCGTGGAATCCATATACTTCAAGTGACGACCGGATCGGAACGCAGTCCGTAGCGACGGCCGCGAACTCCAGTGGCCATGACAGCGACATCTGCCAATGAAACTCGACGAACTTCTTGTCTTTCGTCTTCGCGGTTGTGGAATTTTGGAGATCGATACTCGGCCGCAGGAAAATGAATTCACAAATGCGGTGTGACGCCTTCGGGTGAAGCGCTGGTAACGAATACGAAATGTGTCGATAGGTGTCGTCAATGTCGGACACAGCTCGTTGAATTTGATCCACGAGAACAGCCGGATATGCGGTGTGCGTTTTGCTAAATTCCTTCTCTGAATACGGGGAAATCAGATCCTTTGCTGCATTGATCGTGGCCAGGACTCCTTCACACGAGAGGTCGCCTTTGTTGAACAGCGAAAGGTGAATTTCGACGACCGATCGGTCCGCTGTGATTTTCGGGAAACAAAAGCACCAAATCTCGCGTTCCCGGATCTCGTGGCTGCCAATCGCCCAACCGAACATCCTTCGCTTTAAGCCACCGGTTTGGCCCGCGAGCTTACGGCTATGCTTGTTGCTCCACCAAACTCCGAAAAGCGCGGCAATTGCACCGAAGAGGCAGCAGACAACGGGAATTACAACGTCACCAAGATGCCGTGTTAAAAAGTCGCGCATGGGAGACTTTAGCAGGGCGTATTGCAGGTTGGTGCCCTCACCGGTTGTTCATCCGGTTCGCCTTCTTCTTCGCCGAACCGATCTTCATCAGCAACAACGCCACATCCCGAGGTGCAACCACGTCCCCAATCAATTTCGTAGTCGGGATCACCGCGAATCTGATCACCTGCGGCTATAATCGGTTCAATCCAGCGAACGAAATCTGAAACAAACGGGTCGTTCCTTCCGCGGCGATGTCCACGCCCTTGATAGATCACCACCCGCAGCTCCTGTGGCACCTCAATGGTGTTCCGACCGAAGTAGACGAAGTGGTTGGATAAGAGGCAGAAAGCACCTGAGAGGTCGGTATGGTGATTCGACGCATCGTGAACTCCAAGGCGTTGAATCGGTGGGTCGGCGGAGAAGTCATAAATGGAATCACCCAGCCGATTTTCGATCTTCGGCGACCCGACATCCGGAACCTTTTTCGAGAGATGTTGGAGCGTGTGGCGGTCGTAGTCAGACATTCGCATCTTGTCGGAAATCCGCATCGCGTACACTAGGCGGCCAGCCTGGCCACGGGATTTTGAGCCGAATGCCGCAACCCAATCGTCGACACTGGCGGTGCGCCTTATGGCAGGCTTGCAGATGTTCAGCGTGCAAATGCCGCCGTAGGGGTTAGGCGCGGCGCCATCATCGACTGGGATTATGTATGTGTAGAGTTGTGGCATCGGCGAGTATGGAGCTGGTGAGGCGCAGCCTAGCGACCTACATCATTTCTTCGTAGTACCGATCGCGACGTTGGTTTTCGATATCCTCCGCGATCTTCTTGGCACAACGCGGACATACATCCTCTTTGCCGCTGTATCCATAATCGTTCGCCAAAAAGTTCCGACCCCCTTCCTCGTAGTAATCGAACTCGTCGGCTATGTGAACCATCTCCGACACAAAGAGCAAATCCCCGCATTCGGGACATTCTGCTGTTGGTTCTTGGTGTCGGCATGTGTAGCATGTGTCGACGGCATCCTCCACTACGAACGTGTCTTCGCCGCAGCGTGGGCACGCCCACACCCATTTGCTATCCCGCTTCTCATCGGCGATACGCATCCGTGCTTTTTCTGCCAACTCTCTCAGCGCAGTGCGGAGTTTCCCGATTTCTTCCCACGTCGAACTCGATAGGACACCCTCGATCTCTGATTTCAGAAACCGGGATTGGAGATACGCCACGAATGCGAATACCCCAAAAAACTGCGCTTCGGCGGAGACGGCGTTAAGGTCGAATGCCGAATGAGTGATGTTGTTGCGCAGCTCGGCAATCGCTCGGATCCGCTGCGCGTCGCCATCTGATAAGCCGATGCCACAGATTTCTGGTGCCTGAAGACGTGCCAGCGCCGTCGCCAAAGAGACCGTGTGCTTTCGTTTATCGATGTCCTCGAATACGAAAACTGGATGTGTCTTGTGCAGGATCGCTTTCACGGTGAGTTCGACGCTTTGGCACACGTGTAAGATCGCGAACTGCCACTTGCCGGGCTCCGACTGTGCGGCGACAACATTGTCCGCCGCCTCTCGCAAAAACGCGTGGCTATTCTGAAGGAGATCCAGTTTCAAAACTTTCATGGCGGAGGCACACATGGCAGCTGTGGAATCCAGGCGCTAACGGTGTCGCGAAAGAATGCTAACGGTTCGAGCCAATCAACGTCACTCTCGAATGTGACGATTCCGAATAAACGGCCAAGTGCCGAAGTATCCACACCAAGTTACGACAACGCCGATCTACCGCTTCATTCGCTCGTAAGCGGAAAGAACGGCGGGAGTAAGTCGAATCATGCTGCGATGGGACCGCCTGCGGGCCCCAAGCGGAAGTTGGTCAAATTTGACGATTTTCCGTCTTCGAAACTGAAGGAGAACGAACGCGAATTGGTAACCATTTCTCCGATCCTGCATCCGAATTCGTCGCGTGATAGTAGCAGTGCCTTCGGCAAATATTTCGTCGTGCCAAGAAAACAGCAACCGACGTGGTCTGCCGTCTTCTTTGAGAGGGTAGCGGCCGCTATTCCATAGCCACCACCACCCACGAGCGAGATAGCGCAGCTCCGACTCCGGGCTTCGGTACTGGCGACCTTTTCCAAAAACCTTCTCGGAGTGCACCAAGATCCAACCAGGTTCGGGGTCGATGAGAACGCGCATACGTCGAGGTGTTGCTTGGGTTGGGTGCGATGACCATCGGTATCTTGTCTACTTTTTTCGCACTGCCGCAATCGCGGCCTTGACCGCCTGCCGTTCCGACACCGCAGCTTCAATCCTGACGGCCAATTCACAAAGAATTGCTTCCGCGTGCCGTGCGCGACCGAGACACTCTTCATCGGTCATCTCATGGATTCCGCCACTCAGGTGATCGTGTAGCAGTGACAATGGGTTGTGGCCATCGATCAGTAGCGACGCGGGAATCGCGTTCTCCTCTTTCACCATCTCGATTGCCTTGCTGAATTGCCGTTCGGCCGCGGCAACCTTCAGTTTTTCAATTTGTGCAGCAGGCGCGTTCGTCGCCTCTGCCACTTTGAGCACGGCCCCAATGAGGTTGAGTTTCTGATTCTCGACGATCCTTCGATAATACGCGAAGGCCCCTATCCCCAACCCGCGTGCAATTGCGCGCCGCGCATTTAGAAAATGCTCACGGTTGCTTTCATCGATCGCGCCGAAGAGTCGCTTCGGAATCGGCTCTCCGTAGCCCGGCTCTTGGTAGATTTTGGAAAAAATTCCGACGAATTCAACTGGACTGCGCTCTTGCCGAAGACCGAACACGTATGCCTGCTTACCGCAATTGGCGCAGACATATCCAAAGTAATAGTAGGTCGTGCGCCCGAGGTCGAATCGCCGCTCGGATTCAAAACGGTGCGTTCGCGCGCCACCACACCGTTGATTGGAACAGTGCAGCTCCAACTCTTGCGGTTTGCGGATGGGGTTGTTGAGTGAGACGCCTTTGGCGATGATACTACGCTCAGTATGCAGCGGAAGTTGAGCGAGGATTTCCGCCAAACTCGCAGTGGCTGGCATGACGCCCGCGTCCTGTGCTTTATTCAGTTCGGATTCGACTTGTGCCTGTTCTGCCGGCGAAAGGTCGACGTTGGAGCTAGGGGTCACCATGATCCTCAACTAGCCAATGGCGAACGCCCTTTCAAGCTGGGCGTACAGGCGTTTCCGACAGCCGCTACTTTGTTTCCCCGTGGCGTGATTCGCCGGACATCCACACTGTGGGTTCATTCTAGTTCATCGATATCGAACAGCGCTTGTAGATTCAGCCAGTTCATTGGGTCCACGTTGAAGTAGCGGCCAAGGCGAACAGCAGTGTCTGCGGTAATGGAACGCCGTCCTGCCAGGATTTCACTGAGGTGACTTTGTGGGATGCCCGTCGCTTCAGTTGCGGCTGATTGCGTGATTTTCAGCGGCTCGAAGAACTCTTCCCGGAGAATGACTCCGGGATGTCTCATGGGAACTCGATTCGGCATGACTCAATGGTAAGGCGAATCGTCTGAGACACACGCGCTTGGTTGAACTACGCGCCAATGTCCCCAAATCGGAGCGCATGTTGGAGAACTCGCGGAACGGCGGTAGAGCCTCGTCGCCGTAGAAGGGTCAAGGGCGAGTCGTTCATCCGGACGTCGTCGGAATCCGGTTCATCGCATGAGTAAAACAATGAATCCGTCGGTGTCAGAAAGAAATCTGCGATGGAAGAGTCCGACGTGTGCCTTGACCGGAGCGTTTTCAGTACTTCGCGCAGTCCTGCTATCGGCCGGCCGTTGATCAATTGCCACCGTGGCCAGTGGCGCTCGTTTCGATGGAGGATGTAGAAGAGTTCACCGGCTTTTTCGCGTACGAGCAGGTCGCCGACGGAGCAGCTCAGCGTGGCGGCGAATTCGGCGTCATCTGCACACCCGCCCTCTTCGTCGAGTGACTCTTCCTCAACCCTGAAGCTTGCTGCTTTCAGAATCGTGAAATCGCGATATTCTGGGCGGAAGTCCCAACTTACCGTTCCTCCCTTGCTGTGCGTGGCACTGCGCGCTTCAGTGTCGATGACCCAGTGCGAAGGTATATCGGATTGTTCGTCGCATCCGGGTACAAGGATGAGGCTTGTCGGATCCACGGCCGGCCACGTGCAGGCAAGCCTGCGCGTTTCATGGACGTGCCCGCATAAAACGAGGGGCGGGGGAAAATGCTGAACTGCCGGCCAGAGGTCAGGGTCGCCCACGTCGATACCCTCGGAACCGGACGCCGATGCACTGCCTGCCGGGGGACCGTGCGTCACCAGAAGATCGATGGGAGCATCAAGCTTTGGTACTCGGAGCCAGCCGTTGCAGCAGATGCGGAGGCCGCGATATTCGACGATGTCTCCGTCGACGCCGATGAGGTTGCCCTTACCACGGTGAATCCGCAACCACCCTCCTTCGGCGTAAACGTCAGTCGAACCTCGGGCCGTCCACATGCAGTGGTTGCCAGTCACCGCTGCGCAAGGCGTTTTCAACGACGTCAGGAATTTAGCGGTGGCTTTGGCCTGTGCATGCAGACCATGGTTCGAGAACGCCTGTAGGAGGTCACCAGCGAAGACCACGAGGTCGAACTTACTGCATTCCTGCGCGACCCAGCCAAACCATTCGTGCTGGAGATGAAGATCGGAAACGTGAAGAATTCTCATATGTATCCTAGGATCGGAGACGTACATCCAAGAACTGTCATGGATCTCCTTCGTGAACCCCGTCCGGCGTTCCGAAGAATCGCGGTTCTATGCGTCATGCCGCGAGGGCCTCCATCAGTTGAGCGCACAATCCGCTCGTCTCGCGGAAATGATTGAATCGAACGACGCCTCGGCCCAAGTCCGCGTAAACCAAGACTGCCTCCGACGTGGCACGCCGATGCTTGTGGCGACACATCGCAGTGTACGCGGCTAGTTGAGCGACATCGGCTTTTCTCGGAGTCGACGGAATCTGAGCGACGACTTTCAGCTCTAGTACGATGTTGGATGTGTCCGTGGCCGTAACGGCGTCGGCACGGCCTCGACCGAATGCGTTCCACGCGAGTCGGCACTCGCTGCGGACTCGCCCCCCACCGAATTTCTTCAGGGTCCGTTCGATGGCCTGCACCAACGGCAAAAAGCTCCGCTGCTGCGCAGATAATGGCCGTTTCCTGAAATAGCGATCCATGGCGGCGTGGGCCGCACAACCGTCGAAG
>DASZZA010000813.1:0-7198 GCA_035545135.1 Lacipirellulaceae bacterium
AGAGAAAGTGGATTTTACGAAGCAGGTGCTACCGATCTTTCAGCAGAATTGCGTGAAGTGCCACGGAGAGAAGCGGGGCTCTGCCGGTTTGCGGTTGCATTCGGCCGCGGCGCTCAAGGAGAAGTGGGATAAACAAAAGAACTTGATCGTCGCCGGTAAGCCGGACGCGAGCGAGCTGTACAAGCGGCTCACGTTGCCGAAGGAAAACAAGAAGCGGATGCCGAAGGGCGGCGAGCCGCTGCCGAAGGACAAAATCGATGTAATCGCGCGGTGGATCAAGGAGGGGGCGGTGTTGCCGGTAATTGCGGCGTTGGAAGCCAAACCGCAAGCGGAAGGAAAGGGACCGGCGGCTGCAACACAGGAAGCAAAGAAGCCGGTCGAGATTCCGCCACCGGCGGTAACTGCGGCGCCGCAAGCGGCGATCGATAAGCTCACGGCCGACGGGGCTCAAGTGATGCCGCTGTTTGCCAGTAGCAACTTGCTCACGGTGTCGTTTGCGCATCGCAGCGCGCCAGCGGGTGATGCCGAGCTTGCGCTGCTAACCGGTGTGGCCGATCAGGTGTACATGTTGAATCTGGCCGACTCGAAGCCGAGCGATGCGGGACTGGCAGCGCTCGAGGGGCTGAAGAATCTGGGGACTCTGCATTTGGAGCATTCGAGTGTTACGGATGCAGGGCTGGCCCACCTGGCGAAGTTATCGAACCTGCAGTACCTGAACTTGTACGGCACGGGAATTAGCGACGCGGGGTTGCAGCATCTCAAGGGTCTGAAGAATCTGCGGCACCTTTACTTATGGCAAACAAAGGTGACGTACGCGCCGGCCATGGGATTAGAAAAGGAGATTCCTGGTCTGGAAGTGAACCTTGGTTACGACAATCCAATGGTGGTGAAGATGCGGCTGGCGAAGGAGCTCACCGAGGCGAAGAAGCAGTCGGACGAAGCGAAGGCGGCGCTGACCAACGCGCAGCAGGCGCTGGATGCGGCAAAGAAGAGCGCCGACGCCGCAACGGCGCGAGTGTCGGAGGTCGAAAAGGAGATCAAACAGGCGGAGGCAGCTTCCAACCCGAAGAAGCCGGCCGAAGCTGCCAAGCCGAATGCGGCGGCAAAACCTTCGGAGGTGAAAGCCAAGGCAGCGCCGAAACCAGCCGGCAAGCCCGACCCGGCGGAGACAGCCAAGGACGGTAAAAAGAAATAAACGGCGGCGGTTCGGTTCCGAAGTTCCAAAGCAAAGGGAGTTACGCGATATGTCCTCTACAATTGGTCGGCGGGAGTTTTTGAAAGCAGCGGCGGGCGCGGCAGCAGCGGCGGCGGCGCCGAGCATTGTAACGGCGAAGAAGACCGATTCAGCCGCCATCGTCGGCAGCGGCGAGTTTAAGTACGAAGCTTTGCACAATTGGCCGCAATTGCCGGATAAGTACTCGTGGCAAACGACGCACGACGTAGCGTTCGACAAGGCCGGCAATCTGTACGTGATTCACGAAGGTCATAAAGACAAACCGGATCACCCCGCGATTTTCGTGTTCGATGCCGACGGGAAGTTCGTGCGGGCGTTTGGTCAGGAGTTTCAGGGGGGCGGGCATGGTCTCGAAGTGCACGCGGAGAATGGCGAGGAGTTTCTGTACGCGACGGCTTATCAGTCGCTCAAGAAATTCGCCAAGCTGACGCTCAAGGGCGAAACCATATGGGTGCGACACGCGCCGATGCAATCGGGCATGTATGCCACGGGGGAAGATAAGAGCCACAAAGCCGGAATGGCCCGCAACCGGTTTCAGCCGACGAACATTGCGTTCTGTCCCGATGGAAAGGGTTTCTACGTGGCCGATGGCTACGGTGCGTACGTGATTCACATGTACGACCAGGACGCTAATTACCAATCGACGTTCGGTAAGCCGGGGACCGCGGAGGGCCAGTTCAATTTGCCGCATGGAGTGTGGACGGATACTCGGACGGGGCGAGAGCCATCGGTCGTGGTGGCCGATCGTGTGAATGGACGGCTGCAGTGGTTCACGCTCGACGGCGCACACCTGGAGACGCAGGATGGCTTTCTGCTGCCAGCCAACGTCGATACATTTGGCGAACTGATGTTGGTGCCCGAATTGCAAGCGCGCATTACGCTGCTGGATGAGAAAAACAAGGTCGTCGCGCGGTTTGGCGATGATGAGGCGTGGCGAAAAGTGGTGATGGCGCCGGGGCTTGCGGCGCGGCAACATCCGGAGAACTGCCCCGCTGGCAAGTTCCTGCACCCGCACGACGCGTGCTTCGACGTGCACGGCAACATCTTCGTTGCCGAGTGGGTGGCGACGGGACGGGTGACGAAGCTGCGGAAATTGAGCTAAGAACGTGTCTTAGAATTGCAGAATTTGGCATTGGAACCCTCTCCGTCCGGGAGAGGGCAGGGTGAGGGTTCGGCAATTTGCCCCTCTCCCCGACCCTCTTCCAGAGGGAGAGGTAGATTTTCAAAACACCTTTTAAGTCGCGACGACTGCTGAATGACGACGCGATGGATAAGACAGCATTGGCTGTACTCGTGACGGTCGGGTTTAGCGCCGTGGGCGTCGTCGGCGATTATTTCTTGAAGGTGGCCAGCGCGAAGGAAGAATCGCTGCGGTCGCTTGCGTTCTACGTCGGTTTCGCAGTCTACGCGTCGACCGCGTTCGGCTGGGTGTTTGTGATGAAGCACTTGAAGCTGGCGACGATCGGCGTTGTATACTGCGTGTCGATGGTGCTGCTACTTACGGTGGTTGGCGTGGTGGGATTCAAAGAGTCGCTCAGCGTGTATGAGATTGCCGGGATCGCGATGGCGATTGCGTCGTTGGTGCTGCTGGTGCGATTTGGTTAGCCTCGAGGAGACTAGCCGCGAAAAACACGAAAAAGCACGAAATTCGCGAGTACGGCGACACGCACGGCGGCAGCGGTTAAGAGCCTCGCCCCGCGCGATTAATTCAGTCGTTGGCCGTCGCTTGTGGAAAACAAGTGCAATGCTCCGGGGCGGATCGCGAGTGGCAAGCAATGGCCGGGTTGGACGCGGACGGTTGCGGGAAGGCGTGCGACGTGTTGGCAGCCGGCGAGGGTGAAGTGGGCCATGGTTTCGTGGCCCATGTGTTCGACAACGTCGAGCACGACCGTAGTGAATGGTAGCGAGAGGCGGTTCGCGTGTGGATCGACAGACGAGCCGTCCGTCGCCACGAGAAAGTCTTCGGGGCGGATGCCGAGCGTGGCGGGGCCGGGGGGAAGTGGTGTGTCGAGTGGGATCGCTACGGGCTCGGCGGAGAAGTCAGCGGCTTGGGCGCCGTTGGTGTGGGCGAAGCGGAAGTCGCCATTTTCGATGCGGCCGGGGATGAAGTTCATCGCCGGACTGCCGACAAAGGAGGCGACGAATTGATTGGCGGGCCGCTGGTAAATGTTCATCGGGGCGTCGACTTGCTGGATGACGCCGCGGTCCATGAGGACGATTCGGTCGCCGAGGGTCATGGCTTCGACCTGATCGTGCGTGACGTAAATGATCGTCGTTTTGAGGCGGAGGTGAAGGCGCGCGATTTCGGCACGCATCTGGACGCGGAGTTTGGCGTCGAGGTTAGAGAGGGGTTCGTCGAACAGGAAGACCTTTGGCTCGCGAACGATGGCGCGGCCAAGGGCGACGCGTTGCCGCTGGCCGCCCGAGAGCTCGCGCGGGCGGCGGTCGAGGAGCGATTCGATCGAGAGAATGGCGGCCGCTTCGTTGACGCGTTTCTGGATTTCGGCTTTTGGTGTGCGGCGCATTTTGAGGCCGAACGCCATGTTCTGGTACACCGACATGTGGGGGTACAGGGCATAGTTTTGAAAGACCATGGCGATGTCGCGATCGCCGGGGGCGACGTCGTTAACCAGTCGATCGCCGATGTAGATTTGGCCGCTGCTAATGTCTTCCAGGCCCGCGACCATGCGGAGCGTAGTCGATTTGCCGCAGCCGCTGGGGCCGACGAGCACGACGAATTCGCCGTCGGCGATGTCGAGGTTAACGTTGTGAACGGCGTGAAAGCCGTTGGGGTAGACCTTGTTGAGGCTTTTCAGAATGACGTTGGCCATTTTTGGATAGCCACAAAGAGCACGGAAAGGACAAAAGGCTGCAATCGGGGTACGTGGCTAAACGACGACCGCCCCGCGGGGCAGAAACTTCGACGATTGTCTCGCGCGCACCTGCATAAAGCTGCGGACGTAGAGAGAGTTGTTATAGACCCTCAATGAGTGAATCAACAACTCGTTGTTTTCATGTCTTGTTTTTGTGTTTTTCGCGGCAATTCAATTTAGGAGCTCTATCAAAACCGATTTCAACGCACCCTCACCCCCGGCCCTCTCCCAGAGGGAGAGGGGGTCTTGTTAGAGTCCCTTAGGCTTTGATTTCGGATGCTTGGCGCGGCGGTTTGCCTTCGGGGGTTTCGCTGCGGGCCGGGTCGAACCAAGCAGGGTCGAACTTGATTTGGGTTTGCTTGGCCATCGCAACGTTGCTGGTGAGCGCGATGACGGCATCGGCGAGGCCTACGACGCCCGGGCAGAACGGCTTGTGTTCCGGCGCCGGGTTGCGGATGCACCAGGCCCAATGCTCGATCTCTTCGCGGTAGCCACGGCTAAGGTGGCCGCCGGTGGCTGCTTGAGCGACCGCAGCGCCGCCACCCGTTTCGTAGGTATCCATCGCCGGTTTGCCGTCTTTGCCCGGTTTGACCTCGATTTTTGTCGAGGTATTCGAACCTTTGAAAAGCATCGCGTTTTCCTCTCGCTCGAGGATGATCGTGCCCTTGGTGCCGAAGACGATTTCGCCGTAGCCGCCATAGCCGTCGCCGTTGATGGAGGAATAGGTGACGACGATTTTCTTGTTCGGGTTGGCAACTTCGCGGGTGCCCTTCTTATAGTATTCGGCCGCGGGGAACTCGAACATGCAGTACACATGGTCGTCGCAGTCGCGGTCGGCGGGAAAGATACTGCGGCCGCCGACGGCGGACACGGAGAGCGGTTGCACCTCTTTCCGGTCGGGATTCTGCGCGGCAATGAAGATGCTGGCCGCATCGAGCTGGTGTGCGCCGAGCTCGGCCATGAGTCCGCCGCCGGTACGATTCCAAAGGCGCCAACGGATTAGCTCTTCGACCGCGGATCGAGTGCGCGTGCGATGATACTTCTTGAGATCAGCGTTGGTCAGTTCTGAAAGCTCCATGGTTTGATAACCGTGCTTTCGCGCAATCTCCTCGGTGACATCGTTAATCTCGGCCTCTTTCTGGGCGATCTTCGCCTTCCATTCGGCGATCTCATCGGGATGGGACGGTTTGGGCACGCTTGGATGCGTACCGGCGAGCACCGACTTCCAGCTGTTCAATTCACTGACGAGCTCTTTGTCTCCCGGCAGCGGCGGGCACCAACTGTCGTGCCCGGGCAGGTTTCCGCGGTGCCATTGAGCGCGAATGTAGTGGACATCGCCGATGAGACCTTGGCGGATTTGCTCCACGGCATTGTCGTACAGGATGTTGTAATGGCGCTGGTGGCCGACGGCGAGGATGATCGGGTTGCCTTTCGGGTCTTTCGACTCGGCGGCAACGCGGCACATTTCTTTGCAGAGACCGATGTCGTGCGCCATCAGTTTTTCCGTGAGCACGTGTTTGCCTTTGCGCATGGCGTTGATCGCCACGGGGTGGTGCATGTGCAGCGGGACGGCAATGATGACGGCTTCGACGTTTGGGTCGTCGAGCAGTTCGTTGTAATCGTCCTTGTAAACCTTGATGTGCTTTTCGGCATCGGAACGAGTCTTCCAGCCTTCGCGCGGGCCGTAGACCTTCAGTAGACCGGGTCGGGCCGCGTGTGCGCCGGGCGAGTACCAGTCGCCATAAAAGGCGCGGTGGCGGCTGTAGGGGCGGATATCAGCGATTGCCACGACATCGACGTAATCGGGATTCAGCGCGCCCAGCAGGACGTTGCCTTCATCTCCCGTGCCGATGACGCCGACGCGAAGGCGGTCATCGAGCTTCGGACCGTAGTGGAAGTACTTCGCGCCGATGCCGGCAACGGCAGCGGTGCCGCCGACGATGCCGATGGTGGCCAGGAATTCGCGCCGCGTGGTGCCGGTGGCCTCGTCGAAGTTCTGTTTGCCGATTTCTTTTTCTTCAGGGGTAAGGTTCATGATTGAACGTTGTCCGTGATTATTCTTTCGCTACAGAGGACACGGAGAGCACTGAGGGAAGCAAAACGAGAGGAAGGACGAAAGAAGAAGATACTCAAATTGTCTTTCATCCTTTATTGATATTTCTCTTGGCGTACTCTGAGATCTCTGTGGCAGATTTCATGGAAAACTAGGTACGAGGACGGCGGAAGCGGTTGAAAAACGAATAGGTGAAATAATCGAGACCGAACCAGCGGCCGGCGCCGGTGGCGGCCAGCACGAGTAGTGCGGCGAGTTCGATGTATTGCGGCATGGTGGGCAGCGCATCGGAGAGCCAAAACGGTTGCGAGGCGATTACGCCGAGCAGAAAAACGGCGCCGGCGATCGCCGCGAGGCGAGTGAACAGCCCCAATAGCAAGCAGGCCCCAACGCCAATGATCAGGATCGTAACGCCGACGTTGAGCGTATTGAGGCGCGCTTGATGTGGATCGGTAACCGCTTCGCGGAACGCAGTTGCGATTGCGGCCTCGTTGCGTTGCTCCGGTGTGAAAACGTGGTCGAGACCTGCGACATAGTCGGCGTCGAGGGTTTGCACTTGCGTCAACCACGTTTGGAGCTGGCCGTTTGCGTCCGACGCTTTCGTCGCGATGCGTTCCTGATAAAAGGGCAAGCTGGCCGCTTCCGGCGCATCGCGCCAATTTTGCAGGCGCCAAAGGTCGTGGCGATAGGCGGCGATGTCTTCGGCTTGACTGGCCAGGTAGTCGGACATTTCATGGAGTTTTGTATGTAGCACCTTGTCGACTTGGTCTTTTTGGACGTCCGTGAGACCAGAAATGCCCTTTACCTTTTGGGCGACAGCCCGCCAATCGATGGCGATTTGGTTGGCCCAATCGTGGTAGGGGGAATCAGGAGGGAACTCGACGGGGGTCGGTTCATGCTTTTTAGCGGCATCGGCGACCCGCGCCTTGTATTCGTGTTCCCATTTGGCGTGCTTGGAGGAATCGGCGGCCGTCGGCGGAACGTTCTCGCGTGGCGTGGCCAGTAGTTGCCGCCAGTTGTGTTCGCCCGGCGTGTAGT
>DASZZA010000814.1:0-2095 GCA_035545135.1 Lacipirellulaceae bacterium
CGCTCTACCAAATGTTTTATGATGGCGAAGAGCCGCCCGAGCTTCCCAATTTGCCCAAGCGGAAGAGCGCGGACGACATCGCCTGGGGCAGCACCGGGAAAGATGCGCGTTATCTGGGTCGTTTTCGCAGGCTGCTCGGCAAAATCGAAGAACCTGACCGCCGGCTCCTGCTCTACATGGCCCAGAAAATGGCCAACCGCTAGTCGTTGGCTCGCGAACGCATTCAGCACTGGCTGGGGGTGTGGCTTAACCCCATCATAACTCCTCCAGTGACGCGTTGCGAGCGCTTCATTCATTCGGTCTATTCCCACTCGATTGTACTAGGCGGTTTAGAACTTATATCGTAAACAACGCGGTTCACTCCCGGCACTTCGTTTACGATCCTTACCGAAATTCGTTCCAGCACATCCATCGGCAGCCGCGACCAATCCGCCGTCATCGCATCCTGTGATTCCACTACGCGTATGGCAATCGTATGCCCATACGTGCGGTCGTCGCCCATCACGCCCACGCTCCGCACCGGCAGAAGAACGGCAAACGCCTGCCAGACCTTTTCATAAAGTCCGGCGCGCCGGATTTCATCTACAACCACGGCGTCCGCGCCTCGTAATGTCGCAAGTTTTTCTTTCGTGATGTCGCCCAAAATCCTCACAGCAAGTCCCGGGCCCGGAAACGGGTGCTTCACCAGAATTTCCTTCGGCAGACCCAATTCCCCGCCGATCAGCCGCACTTCGTCTTTGAAGAGGTCGCGCAGAGGCTCGATCAGCGCAAAAGGCATTCTTTCCGGCAAACCGCCCACATTGTGATGGGACTTGATCACAGCCGACGGCCCTTTCACGGAAACCGACTCGATTACATCGGGATAAAGCGTGCCCTGCACCAGAAACTTCATGGGCAGTGCGTTGGACGCGGCAGCCAGCTTTTGGGCTTCCTCGGCAAACACATCGATGAACTCGTTTCCGATAATCTTGCGCTTTTTCTCAGGGTCCGTAACGCCGGCCAGCTTGCCGAGAAAACGCTCCGAAGCATCTACACCGATGACGTTGAGGCCCAGCCTCTCGCGCAACATCTCCAGCGTTTCCTGGAATTCGTCGCGCCGAAGCAGCCCGGTATCCACAAAAATATTCGTCAGCCGGTCGCCCATTGCGCGATGCACAAGCACGGCAGCAACCGTCGAATCCACGCCGCCACTCAGTGCGCAAATTGCCCGCGCACCCTCCGTCTTTTTTCGAATCGCGTCGACACTGGAAACAATGAATCCTGCACGATTCCAATCCCTCCGCGCGCCGCAAATCGCAAACACAAAATTCTTCAGAATATCCGTGCCGCGCTCCGTGTGATTCACTTCGGGATGAAACTGCACACCGTAGAATCTCGCGCTCGGATGTTCCACGGCTGCGATCGCATTATCCGTCCGCCCCGCCACCTGAAATCCGGCAGGCAGCCCGACCACATGATCTCCGTGGCTGCTCCACGTCTTCATCCGGCCTGAGATGCCGCGAAAAAGCGTTGCACCTTCTTCTATCTCAAGATGCGCCGGCCCGTATTCTCGCCGCTCGGCGCGCTCTACTTTGCCCCCCAGCGTGTGGCTCATCCACTGCATGCCGTAGCAAATTCCAAGCACAGGAACGCCAAGCTCCAGGACCTTCGCGTCGCATACCGGCGCATATTCGTCATAGACCGAACTCGGTCCGCCGGAAAGGATAATCCCGACGGGCTCTTGCGCGCGAATGTCGTCAAGCGATGCAGTGCAAGGCAGTACGGCGGAAAACACCTGCTGCTCCCGGATGCGCCGCGCAATCAGTTGCGTGTACTGTCCGCCGAAGTCGAGCACCACGATGCCGTGCTTGGTCGCCACGGTCCCTCCAGACTCTTTCCCAGCCCCAGACTCTCTTCCCGCCGCCGTCGCCGCATTCGCAGACATTTCCCCTCCGCCCTTACTAATTCTCCCGCCAATCCCTGAAGAAAACCTGATCGGCTAGGTCTTGGCCCGAATCAGGCGTCCTTCTAATCTCTGACATCTGAACGTCCGACTTCTAACCTCTGTCTTTCACCACAATATTCACCAGCTTCTTCGGCACAGCGATCGTCTTCA
>DASZZA010000815.1:0-3443 GCA_035545135.1 Lacipirellulaceae bacterium
GGCCATGTGCTCCAGGGGCGCGACATTGTTCGCGAAGTGGCCGCAGGTCGCGACATCGATCCCGAGATTCTTTTGCGTTTGGAGCATGTAATCATTTCGCATCAGCGATTGCCCGAATGGGGAGCGCCGAAGCCGCCGATGACGCCCGAAGCGCTCATCGTACACTATGCTGATGACTTGGATGCGAAGCTGCAGATGATGGTGTGTGCGCTTCGCGATGAGCCGATGAACGGGCCGATGACGTCGAAGCGAAACCCGCTCAATCAGCAGTTCTACCGCGGCGAGAATAGGGAACCGCGGATGAACACGGATGGGCGAGCAAAAAACCAAGACATTTGAATTGTTTTATCTGCGTGTATCAGCGTACGTCTGCGGTTTCCTCTCTATTCATGGCTTGGCGGTTCGGATCGCCTGCACGACTCGGGGGTGCCCTGCCAGGTCGCGGATGGTGGGGCAGAGTTCGAAGGGCGGTTGCTCGCGGACGAGCCGTTCCACTTCGGCGGCGATCATTGGGCTGACTTCAATGAGGAGCATGCCGCCGGGTTTGAGGCGCGGTGCTGACTGTTCGATCAATGGAGCGACCACATCGGTTCCTTTGTCGCCGGCGCGGAGTGCGACATCCGGTTCGTGTTCGCGGACGTCGCGCGCTAGCTGTGCCAACTCCGCGGTCGAAACGTACGGCGGATTGCTCACGATGTAATCGAACCGCGGTTCCGCCGGTTCGACCGACAGCAGGTTGCTTTCCACGAAGGTTATGCGATCGGCAACGTCGTGCCGCTTGGCGTTTCGTTTGGCCACAGCGAGAGCCGCCGGACTGATGTCAATTGCTGTGACGTGGGCATTGGGCACACACTTGGCTGCGCAAATGGCGAGTATGCCGCTGCCGGTGCCGACGTCGGCAATTGTCAGGGGGGCTGCGGACTGGGAGCTGGGGGCTTGAACTAAGTCTGGCGACGTTACGTCGCGAGGGCGAAGCTCCTGTTGAGGCGCCGCCGCACATGATTCAGTCCCTAGCCCCCCGCCCCCAGCCCCTCGTTTCTTCACGTGATCGAGCAGCGCCACTACCAGCAACTCGGTTTCCGGTCGCGGAATGAGAACATCCGGATTCACCTCGAAATCGAGAGAATAGAACTCGCGATGGCCGACGAGGTAGGCGACGGGCGTTCCTTCGGCGCGGCGGCGCACCAGCTCGCGAAACGCGGTGCGAGTTTCATCGTCCGCTTCCTCGCTGAAGGACGTGTAGAGATCGATGCGGCTGCAGCCGCGGGCGTGAGCAAGCAGCACTTCCGCATCGAGCCGCGGGTTCTCGGCCCCGTGCCGGCCGAGATAGTCGGCCGTCCAAGTAAGAAAACGACCGATCGTCCAGGGCTCATTGGAAGTTGGCATGGATGTTTGATTTAAGATTTAAGATTGAAGACTTAAGATTGCAGAAACCAATCTTCAATCTTAGATCTTAAATTCAATCCAATCCTCCCATCTGGTCGCGGAGTTGTTGGCGGTCGTAGTCGAGGAGCGCGTCGGTGATGGGTTGCAAGTTGCCGGCGACGACCTGGTCGAGATTGTGCATCGTCAGGCCGATGCGGTGGTCGGTGACGCGGTTTTGCGGAAAATTGTAGGTGCGAATTCGCTCGCTGCGGTCGCCGGAGCCAACGAGGCTTTTGCGCTCGGCCGCGCGCTTGGCTTGCTCCTTTTGTAACTTGAAATCGTAAATGCGGGCCGCCAGCTCGCGGAGCGCTTTATTCTTGTTTTTGAGCTGGCTTTTTTCGTCCTGGCATTGGACGACGATGCCGGTTTCGAAGTGCGTGAGCCGCACGGCGGAAGCGGTTTTGTTAACGTGCTGGCCGCCGGGGCCGCTGGCGCAGAACGTATCGAGCCGGTAGTCGTCCGGCTTGAGATCGACTTCGACCTCTTCGGGCTCCGGGAGCACGGCGACGGTGGCGGCCGATGTATGTATGCGGCCTTGGGTTTCGGTATCGGGGACGCGCTGGACGCGGTGGCCGCCGCTTTCGTATTGCAGCTCGCGATAGCAGCCCTCCCCTTCGATCGCCAGCACAATGTCTTTGAAGCCGCCGAGTTCCGTGGCGTGATGACTGAGGATTTCCGTCTTCCAACCTTTGGCGTCGGCATGGTGGCGGTACATTTCGTACAGGTCACGCGCGAAGAGCGCGGCCTCGTCACCGCCGGTGCCGGCGCGGATTTCCACGATGACGCGCGAGCGGTTGGCGTCTTCGCCGCCGATGGTAAGTTCCAGCAGCTCGCTCCACAGTTCTTCGCGTTCGCGGCGCAAGTTGGGCAGCTCGGCCTCGGCCAGTTCGCGCATTTCGGCGTCGTCGCCGTCGATCATTTGCTGCGCTTCGGCGATTTGGCTGTTGATCTGTTTGAACTTGCGGTACTTCTTGGCGAGCTTGCCCAGCGAACCGTGCTCGCGAGCGGCGGACGTAATGCGCGCGGGGCTGGCCAGAACCTCGGGATCGACGAGGTCTTTCTCCAGTTGCTCGTAGCGTGACAGTTTTTGTTCGAGTAATTCGCGCATGAGTAAGCGGTCAAATTCTACCTTGCGGCTAAGAATGCGGCTATGTCGGAGACTGGCAGTCTCGCACCCAAGCTCTGAGCGGGAATTCACGAGCGCGACGCTCTGCGGATTGGCAAAACAGGCCGCAGAGCGGCCACGTATTGGATTCCCACGCGGACCGTGGGAACCAGAAGCCGGAGAATGTCGGGCGAAAGCCTGACCTACTTCTTGCCGCGCTTGAGGCTCGCATAGCCGGCGGCGGCGAACTTGCTCTTGAACTTCTCGATGCGGCCGGCCGTATCGACGAACTTCAACTTGCCAGTGTAGAAGGGATGGCAAACGCTGCAGATATCGACCTTGAGTTCCTTGCGCGTGCTACGCGTGGTGAACTTGTTGCCGCAGCCGCAGGTAACCTGCGTGACAAAGTATTCGGGATGGATGCCTTCTTTCATCGGACTCGCAGCCTTGTTTCTAGGGAACTAGTAATCCTAGCGAAGCAACCACGTCCCGACAAGGCCTGCCGATGCAGTATTCGATCGCTTGGTCCCTATTCGATCTCCGTGACAATTCTGTCCGGATCGCGCGGTCGGAGTTCATTTCGCGTGCAATCAACGATCAGATCCAACTCTTCGAGCACAATAGCGCCGATCAGTGCATCCTGGCGGTCGGGCTCAAGAATCGCGCTAAACACTGAGCCGCGGCCGCACAGCTCAAGCCAGACGTTGTGAACGGCAGCGCGACGGGCTGTCCGTTGATCAGCATAACGAACGCCCGTTTCACCAATTGGTTGCAAACCCAATTCCTGTGCAACGGCGGGAGGGAGAATGAGTCTCGCGGCGCCCGTATCAACAATTCCCGACACTTTCGTTTGACGGATTTTGTTCGAAGGTAACCGTCCATCTTCGGCGAGGACAATATCGCGATAGTTTTT
>DASZZA010000816.1:0-6608 GCA_035545135.1 Lacipirellulaceae bacterium
GCGAACGCGCACGCCCTCAGGTCCAGGCGCGATCAAACAGTGCAGCGGCTGCACTCCCGGTTTCTGGATGCGGACGTTGCAACGCGGGCTCGAGCCAATCGTTGTTTTGCCCGTCGTCAGGTCGAACAACTGTCCGTCCGAAGGCACGTGCAGTCGGAGACGGCTCTCCCGTCCATTAAGGTCTGGCAACGTGCCGGAAGATTCGCGGTCGAGAAGTAACATCGTAGGCGCCTGCAGTAAAGCGGTCGGACGAGCCAAAGCGCGCATTGGGCGCGTCCCGCCCTGCTCGGAAGGGTGATTTTCGATACAAGCATGTACCTCGCACCGTAGGAATGGTCAAAGCCGGCTGCTGTCACAACCCAAACGCCATACGCCGCATAATCCGAAAACTTCGGCTGGCCCTTTTGCGACGGACGTGCCGATTACCGATAGGCGCTTGGCAGCCTCCGGGCTAGCGCCAAGGCGGCTAGTTTCCCATTTTCAAGGGGGAAGTGTCTGGGAACTGAAAACCATATGGGGGAGGTGGCGGCCGACGTTCGACGCCGGGCGCCGCTCAATCCGCGGCAATATTCCCGGCCATTTCGGTGGCGCCGGGCCGGCGACGACGGCAAATTCAGCCGAATCGTTCGACTCGCTAGCGATCCACCAGGCTAGACGTGCGTACTATAGTTTGGTTGCGACGCTGCAGCGCCTAGCGGCGACGAAGCGTCCGGCCCAAAGGGGAGTTTTGGTTCGGCCAGCTTATCTTGGTTCGCGTTCCGGCCAGCCAAAAACAACGAACGGCAACAGAGAAAAGGTGGGGCGATCGACCGGTCAGGCAGGTAGCCTGAGATGTCCGCTGCTGGGCATGTTCCGGTTGTTGCGCCGCCAGGCAAGGTGAAAAAACGATGACTCGCAAAGATTCGATCATGAAGATGCGCGACCTGTTGGTCACTCGCCGCAATGCGCTCCGCAAAGCGTTGGCCGGCGACCTTAGTCTGCTTAAGCAACTACGCGAGCAATCGGGCGGTGACGTCGTAGATGCGGCCCTGGATGCTGCCCAGGACGAAATCAGCTCGCAATTGGCAGAAGTGGAAAGCCGCGAATTGGCCAATATTGAGCGGGCTCTTGTGCGCATCAAAAATGGTACGTACGGCGAGTGCGAGATTTGCGGTAACCGAATTCCTCTGGCGCGGCTTAACGCCCTGCCCTATGCGACCAGTTGTATCGAATGCCAAAGAGCTGCCGAAGTTGGCGGCGGGGCAAATGGCCAATCGGGCGACTGGAGCCGGGTCCTGGACACTGGTTTCTCCGACGCCGATATCTCTTTCAGCGATCTGGACGCCCAGTGACCCGGTAACCGTTACGACGGCGGCCCATCGGATTGTCCCGCACACTTGCGGAGGATTTTCCGGCCGATCGATTTCAAGCTATAATTGCACCCGGTGGCGAAGTTCATTCGCCGCCGGGTTTTTTTTGAGCCCAAATCGACGCCCATCGCACCTCGATCGGGTCTTCCTGGAGCAAGCCACATGACGCGCCGCCTTCTCGCTCCTGTCGCGTTCGTCCTGCTATCTGCCCTGCTGTCGCCCGCTCCAGCAAACGCTCAATTCAGCTACCTGGCCACGGCGTCGCCCGATGTAAAAAGCTCGGCCACTTCCACCGAATCAGCATCGATGTCCAGCCAGCGCGAAGCCGAATACGCGGCGCTAGCGCGAGACGTTGACTCACTGGGCCGAGAATTCAGCATTGTGAAGCGCGTGGTGAAGCTCGTCACGCCGGCCGTTGTTCACATTGAATCAAAACCGTTGCCGAAGAACGAAGGACTGCTTCGCATTGAAGAGGCCGGCTCCGGCGTCATTGTGCGACTAGGCACCAAATTATATGTGCTCACGAACCGTCATGTGATCCGCCATGCAACCGCCGACCGCATCGAAGTTCATTTGTGTGATGGCCGCGTGTTTCATCCCGCGCACATCTGGAGCGATAGCGAAACGGATGTCGCCGTTCTGGCTATCGATGCGAACGGACTCGTGCCGGCGAAGCTGGGAGATAGCGATACGCTTGAGATCGGTGATTATGTGCTCGCTATCGGCAGCCCGTTCGGCCTCAGTCAAAGCGTCACGCGAGGCATAGTTTCCGCTAAGGGTCGACACAACCTCGATCTCGGAGACGACGATCTCAAGCTACAAAATTTCATTCAGACGGATGCCGCCATCAACCCCGGCAACAGCGGCGGTCCTTTGGTGAATCTGCGGGGCGAAGTCGTCGGCCTCAATACAGCTATTGCCAGCTCGTCCGGCGGCAATGAAGGTATCGGCTTTTCAATTCCAATCAACATCGCAAAGAGCATTGCCGCCTCGCTTGTAAAAAACGAGGAGGTTCCCCGCGGATTTTTAGGCGTCAAGCTCGATATCAATTTCAACGAACAGAGAGACGAAGCACTCGGACTGGGCCGCTTGGTTGGCACGCGGATTTCGGGTGTCGAGCCCAACTCGCCTGCCGATCAGGCCCACCTCCGCGTCAACGATGTGATCCTCGAATACAATGGCGTGCAAATCGAGCAGGATGTCCACCTGATTAGCCTCGTCAAGCTAACCGAGGTCGGACGTCGCATCCCGCTGACGATCCTGCGCGACGGAAAGCTCATTCATCTAGAGGTTCGTATAGGCGAAGCCAATAACTCGAAAGACGAGCAGAGTCAAGAATGACTGCCGACTCACGCCGCGCGCGTGAGTCGCTGCACGACCCGATCCATGACGGCGGCCGTATCCATATCGATGGCCACGTCCATATTCGGCCGACTTTCCGGATTCCGTCGTCGGTCGAACACCGTGGCTCCGTGCGTGAGCATCCCCTCGGTTTCCACGTCCCCGAACATTCGCTCGGTGGTAAACAGTTCCGGTTCCAGAGCCGCAACGATCGCCACCGAATCGTGCAGGTGAATTCCCTCGATGCCGAGTTGCTGGCGATAAGCGCGGAAGGCCCCCGGCAGAATTCGTCGCAGCAGTTCGCCAGATCGCGACTGGCTGTCGGGGATTTTCTCCAAGAATTCGAAGCTGAGCAGCATGCGGCTCGTAAGATCGATCGGGATGAGCGTTTTCGTCACCGACGATTGAAAGACGGCCCGCGCCGCTTCGGCATCGCAATAGACATTGAATTCGGCCGCGGCCGTCACATTGCCGGGCCCTCCGACAGTGCCGCCGATCATGATCAAATGGCGGATCAAACTCGCTAAATCCGGCTGCTGCCGCAGCGCCGCAGCGATGTTCGTCAACGGCCCCGTGGCGATAATCGTCACATCGCCAGGCGATGCCCGCACTTCGTCGCAGATCACTTTTACCGATGAGTGCTGATGATGCCGCTTCGCCACGGCGAAATGTGTGCCGCACAGGCCATTGGCGCCGAAAAGATGCCGGGCATCGGCACGTAAGATCTGATCGCTCGAGGCGGTGCCCAGCCGTGGCCACCGCGGTGGGTCGAGTTGCTCAACAATCGCCTGGACATTTGCCGTCGATTGATCGGGAGATACCGTGCCGCCCGTCGCCGTCACCGCCACTACCTCCAGGGAAGGATCGCCCAGCGCCATGCACATGGCCACGGCGTCGTCGATGCCGGGATCTACATCGAGGATGATTTTTCGGGCCATCCAACTCCACGGCCGTTCGGCCGCCACGCGCGGTTGAAGCACCGGTCCATCGGGGCCACTATTCTATGCCAATTTCGCCGAAATCTCAATAACCGCCACCAGCCAGGAATGACCGTATCAAATAGCCGATCCATCTTGGTCGGTGCGTGGCGTGGGGCAGATATCCTGTCTGCCCTTGCATCTGCACCACGAGACTGGAATGTCTGCGTCAAACGAACCACGATAAAATCGACACGACAAGGCACTCACTCATGCCCGATGAAATTACCACCATCCTGGGCCGCGTCTCCGGCGGCGGAAATCTCTCCTTCGAGGAGATGTCTACCGCTATCGACGCCATCATGAGCGGCCGATGGACCGATGAACAAATCGGCCTGCTCATTACCGCTCTCGCGGCCAAGGGTGAAACCGTCGATGAAATCGCCGGGGCCGCGTACGCGATGCGCCGCCACATGACGCCCATCCGCTCGAATCGTGCCGAAATTCTTGACACTTGCGGCACCGGCGGCGGCGAATCGAAGATGTTCAACGTTAGCACGACCGCCGCAATCGTCGCTGCGGCCGCTGGCGTCCCCGTGGCCAAGCACGGCAATCGCAGCATCACTAGTCGCAGCGGATCGGCCGATGTTCTTGCCGAGCTGGGAGTGAACATCCATGCCTCTATCGCGCAAGTCGAAGCCTGCCTCGACGAACTGGGACTCTGCTTCTGTTTCGCGCCGCTCATGCACCCCTCGATGAAGCACGTAGCTGCCGTGCGAAAGAAACTCGGCATTCGCACGATCTTCAACATCCTGGGTCCGCTTGTGAATCCGGCCGGCGCCTGCTATCAACTGCTCGGCGCCGGTCGCCCCAAGTTGCGGCCGCTGCTGGCCGGTGCGATCCAGCGCCTTGGGACGACGCGCTGCTACGTCGTTTCCGGCGACGACGGCTTAGGTGATGTGACCCTTGCCGGCACGACATACGTCACCGCAGTGTCCGCCGAAAGGCCCTCGCCCTCTAGGAGAGGGTTGGGTGAGGGCATCCGCGAATTCATGTGGCAACCCGAGGACTTCGGCGTCGCGCGCCACTCGCTCAACGACCTGCAAATCGAAACGCCGGCCGAAAGCGCGGCTGTCATTCGCCGCGTGCTCAGCGGCGAGCCTGGACCGGCACGCGACATCGTCGTGCTGAACGCCGCCGCGGGGATCCTGGTCGCGGGGCAGGAAACCGATCCAACGTCGGCTGCCTCTCGTGTCGCCGAAGCGATCGACAGCCGCGCTGCCGAGCAGCTTCTCCGTCGCCTCGCGGCGCGTTCACATCAACCCGCCTGACCACTGGCTACTGTAGGTCCCTTCTTCCGGAAGGGACCCGAGCAGTTCGCCGAGCATTGCGAACTCGCGAGATTCCCGTCGGCAAGCAGGACCTACTATCGAGAAAACACTCGTCAGCTAGTCTCGCTAGCGATTACTTTGCGGCCTGGCGCAGTGGCTTTTAATTCGCGTTTAGTCGCTGGCCGAGATTACTAGTGCAGCTCTCCTGGTAATCCCCGTCCACCGCACGTCCCGCCATTGCGTCGCGGCTCGTGTACTCCCGCCTTCTTCTCCCAGGTTCCGATGTTGCAACTTCGTGGTCGCACCCAATTCGTTTACATTGCGCTCGCACTGCTGGCATTGTGCGGTACCAGCAGTGATAGCGCTTGGGCCGCGGACCGCGACACACAAAGCAGCTTTGTAACACCGCCGAACGACTCAGCGAACGCCGTAACGAGTGTGGGCGGCGCGGACATCCTTCCGCCATTCAACGACTCATTCGACTCGTTAACCGATCCTAGCGCTTTGGCAACGACGAATGCGTCGCCATCTACAGCGTCAACCAAAGATGCCGTCATCCCTCCACCACCCAACGGCGACGCATCGGATTCGTCGTCGGATCATATCGTGCGGCTTGATCAGCCGCTGCCGCTGGCAGACACACCACTTTTCGATGCCGACGACGACGCCTGGACCTGGCAGTGGGTGCCGACCGGCATCATCTACCATTCGTACATGGCCGGACCGCAAGAGCCGCGCGGCGGACTCGATATCTTCAACGACACAAAGGGCAGTTGGTTCGGCGACGCCACGCTCGGCGGCCGGATGGGCTTCCTGAAGTATGGCAACTGCGATCCCGCGCATCCGGAGGGCTGGCAGCTCGACTTCTACGGCGCCGCGATCGCCCGGCTCGACAACCATCGAGACCTTCAATCGTGCGATTACGTGTTCGGCTTTCCGATCACGTACGGCAACGACGTGTGGCAGACGAAATTCGGCTATGCCCATCTCAGCTCGCACATGGGCGACGAGTATGCGATCCGCCATCCGGGCGCACTCGCTGATCGCGTCAACTATGCCCGTGACTCGATTGTGTGGGGCAACTCGTACTACCCGCTTCCGGCTTGGCGGCTGTACGAAGAAATCGGCTGGGCCATCCAGGCCGAAGGTTACGCCCATCGTTGGACGAGCCAATTCGGCACCGAGCTGTCGCGCCCCGGCCCGACCGGTAATCACAGCACGCCGTTTTTCGCCATCAACGGCCGGTTTCGCGAAGACGCCGCCTGGGTCGGCGACTTGAACGTCCAACTTGGCCTGCTCCGCCGGGGCATCCTTGGCCAAACCTTGCGCTGGGGTTTCGACTACTACACCGGCAAATCCAGCCAGTCGCAATTCTTCGACAAGTACGAACAGCAGGTCGGAGTGGGGCTGTGGTACGACTTTTAGGCGAGGCGCGAGGAGCGAGGCGCGAGATGTGAAGTGCGAGGGAGATGTTCGGACGGCGAGGATTCCCGATGCCAACATCTGGCACGGCGACGAATGGAAGCATTATGAGTAGGATGGGTTGGTCGCCCGGCGACAACCCATCGCTTCTGCTGTCCACAATCCGATGGGTTCCCGCTTCGCGGCGAACCCATCCTACGAACTGCTGTCCACAATCCGATGGGTTCCCGCCTCGCGGCGAACCCATC
>DASZZA010000817.1:0-9685 GCA_035545135.1 Lacipirellulaceae bacterium
AGCGTCGGTCTCGCCCAGGATGTGTCGCCGCTCGCTGTGACCCAGGATCACGTGTGTGCAACCAAGGTCGAGCAGCATTGCTGCGCTAATCTCTCCCGTAAACGCGCCATTCGCCTGGAAGTACATATTCTGAGCGCCGAGCGCCACTTTTGTTCCTTTCACCACATCACCAACCGGCGCGAGGTAAACCGACGGTGGGCACACTAAAAAATCGACCGCCGAATACATGCCCGCGCGTCCGACAATTCCCCGGGCCAATTTAATCGCGCCGGCGCGATCCGTGTTCATCTTCCAATTTCCGGCAATGAGCTTACGAAGCATGGCGATGCGTCGAGAGTTTAGGGTCGAGAATCGAGAGCCAGGGCCAAAACGCGACGGGCCTTCTGGCCCTCGAATCTCGACCCTCGACCAATCTACCCCACCGGCTCCATCTGCGCATAGGAGCCAAGCACTTCCAGCCGAAGCGACTTCTCCTCAAGCCTGGCGATTGCCCGCCGTGCGGCCGGGTCGTTCGCATGAGCTTCGAACTCGACGAAGAACAGATAACGGCCACGGCTGCCCGGAATTGGAAAAGACTCGATCCAGGTCATATTCAGCCGATTACGCTTGAAAATCGCCATCGCGTCGGCCAGCGCGCCGGGTTCGTGAGCAATTTCTACCATTAGTGCCGTCTTATCGTTTCCCGAGCGCCCGGCCGTTTCGGCAGAAATAATTGCGAATCGGGTGATGTTGTCCGGGTTATCCTCGATGTTCGACACCAGCACCGGCAGCTCATAGTTGACTGCCGCTTGGGCGCTGGCCACTGCTGCCGACGTCGGTTCACCCTTGGATCGTCGGGCTGCCTCAGCCGTGCTCGATACTTCGACCACGTTCGCATGCGGCAGATGACGGGCCAGCCAATTGCGGCATTGCGAAAGCGGCTGCGGCTTGCTGTACACCGTGTGTACCTGATCGCGATGGCCGACGCCCAGAAGACAATGATGAATTCGCAGCGGCAGTTCGCCGCATATCCGCACGTGCGACCGCGAGAAGCAGTCCAGCGTGTCGGAGACGCGACCGTCCGTCGAATTTTCCATTGGCACCACGCCAAATTGCGCCTGGCCGCGCTCAACTTCTTCAAACACGGCCGCGATCGTGCCCACCGGAACTAACTCGGTCGACTGACCGAATCGCTCAATCGCGGCTAAATGGCTGAACGTGTATTCCGGCCCCAGGTACGCAACGCGAATCGGCAATTGCACGGCCCGCGTGCCGCTGATCAACTCGCGAAAGATGGCTCGCACCGCGTCGTCGCTAAGCGGCCCCGCGTTATTCGCGGTTGCCCGTTCGAGTACCTCGGCTTCTCGCTGCGCGTCGTAAACGCATTTCCCGGCGCTATGCTTCAACTGGCCAATTTCTTTCGCGATGGCTCCACGCCGATTGATCGCGCTGAGTATCTCGCCGTCAATCCGATCGAGCTCGTTACGCAACGACGCCACCGTTTGCGACGAGGGACGTACGGGGCGCGACTCCGAGTCTGCGCGCCGGCGCATTTCGACATCCGGCCGCTTGGCGATCGAGTTTTGTCTCGGCGATTTGTTCTTGCGTTTGGCCATTGGCAATCTGCGTGTCTCTACACCGCAAGGGGCCAGTCGGTACCGAGCTACGCTAAGACTTTACATCGCAATGCCTTGCAATCATCCGACTGCCATTATGACGGCCATGCGCGACCGGCTGATTGCACAGCGGGGCAGCCATCGGTCAAACTGGCAGGCTGCCTTGTGATCTTGGTCCCCGTCCGTTACCTTCCAAACCAGCCATCCTTGTCTCTAAGCAGCTATTTTACAATACCTTACGACATCCGCCAGGGGCGTTATCTCGCCAGGCACGACCTTTGCTAGTTAGAAGGCTCGAGTAAGCGGTAAACGCTGGCCTTTTAGCCTGCGCGGAGGGGTACTCTTTTGGCTGGCGCTCTCGGCGCGAAGCGATATAAGTGACTTGCTAAGACAACCTACGTATTAATATCAAACGTCCGATTTCACGGAGATGCAAGGAGCATAAATCATGGCTGCTGGTGAAAAGATTATTGGCATCGACCTGGGCACGACAAACTCGGTCGTTGCCGTGATGGAAGGAAAAGAAGCGAAAGTAATTCCCAATGCGGAAGGTAATCGCCTCACGCCGAGTGTCGTCGCGTTTACCGATAAGGGCGACACACTGGTCGGCGAACCCGCACGTCGGCAAGCCGTGACCAACCCTAAACGCACGGTCTATTCGATAAAGCGATTCATGGGCCGGCGGCATAGCGAAGTTGCCACCGAAGAGAAGATGGTCCCCTACGAGGTCGTCGGCGGTCCGGAAGACTACGTGAAGGTCAAAGCCGGCGACAGAGAATACACGCCGCCGGAAATCTCCGCGCTCATTCTCCGCAAACTCAAAGAAGCGGCCGAGGCGTATCTGGGGCACAAAGTGAACAAAGCCGTCATCACGGTGCCAGCCTACTTCAACGACGCCCAGCGCCAAGCAACCAAAGATGCCGGGCAAATCGCCGGCCTTGAGGTCGCGCGCATCATCAACGAGCCGACCGCCGCCTCGCTGGCCTACGGGCTCGATAAGAAGGGCGAAGAAACAATCTGCGTGTTCGACCTCGGTGGCGGCACGTTCGACGTTTCCATCCTCGAAGTCGCCGAGGGCGTGTTCCGCGTCATTTCCACCAACGGCGACACACACTTGGGCGGCGACGACTTCGACGAAGTCCTCATCAACCATGTCGCCGACCAATTCAAACGCGAGCAGGGAATCGACCTGCGCCAAGACCACATGGCCTTACAGCGGCTCACTGAAGCCTGCGAGAAGGCTAAGAAAGAGCTCAGCTCCGCGCAAACGACCGATATCAACCTCCCGTTCATTACGGCCGACGCCAGCGGTCCGAAACACCTGCAGATGACCATCACGCGGGCCGAGTTCGAGAAGTTGGTCGATAATTTGTTCGACCGAATTCGCGGCCCCGTGAAGCAGGCACTCCAAGATGCCAAACTCGACCCGAGCAAGATCGACGAGGTCGTGCTCGTCGGCGGCTCGACGCGCATCCCGAAGGTCCAGCAAATCGTGAAGGACCTCTTTGGCGGCAAAGAGCCGCACAAGGGCGTTAATCCGGACGAGGTAGTGGCCGTCGGTGCCGCCATTCAGGGCGGTGTACTTTCGGGCGAAGTGCAGGACATTCTGCTGCTCGATGTTACTCCCCTATCCCTGGGCATCGAAACGCTCGGCGGCGTGATGACCAAGCTCGTTGAGCGAAACACCACGATTCCGGCCGAGCGGAAGCAGGTATTCAGCACTGCCGACGACAACCAAACCGCGGTTACAGTACGCGTATTCCAAGGCGAACGCGAAATGGCGGCCGATAACCGGCTGCTAGGCCAGTTCAATCTCGAAGGCATCCCCCCGGCGCCACGCGGCGTGCCGCAAATCGAGGTGAAGTTCGACATCGACGCCAACGGCATTCTCAACGTCTCAGCCAAGGACCTCGGCACCGGCACCGAGCAGACCGTCCGGATCGAGCAATCGAGCGGCCTGTCCGAAACCGAAATCGACAAGATGCGCAAGGACGCCGAGTCGCACGCCGACGAGGACAAAAAGAAGCGAGCGCTGGCCGAAGCCCGCAACGAGGGCGAGTCGCGTGCGTACCAGCTCGAAAAGCTCATCAAGCAGCAGGGCGACAAACTCAAGGACACCGATAAGAAGGCCCTCGAAGCGGCCATCGCGAAAGTCCGCGAAGCGGCCAAGGGCGACGACCCCGCCAAAATCAAGAGCGCCATCAGCGAGCTTGAGGCCGCGTCGCACGCGATGAGCGAAGCCCTTTACAAAGCCGCGTCCGCCGCGGGCGGCGGTGCTCAGGCTGGCGCGCCCGGCCCAGACGGCGGCGCAAAACCGGCCGAAGAGGAGGAAGCCATCGACGCCGAGTTTGAGGTGAAGAAATAAGAAAGGGGATGGGTTTCAGAGTCCGACTACGCGGGAAAGATAAGCACATTCAGTAGCCCCCGCGAATGTGTACAATAATGTCGGACCCACCCAACCCTGGAAAACGCGACCAATGACCGAAATCATCCTCACCAACGATCAATTGCATCAGCTTGCGTCCGCGACCGACGACGTAGTTATTGCTGACGGGCAAGGAAATGTGATCGTGCGTTTTGCGCCCAAAATTTCCGAAGAGGAAGCCGCAATCATCGAAGAAGCAAAACGGCGCTTGGCATCAAATCAACCAACGGTTCCATTTTCTCACGTTCTCAAACGACTCAAGGCGCTAGAACAGCAAGAAGGGCGATGAGTCGTTATACAGTGGTTAGCGTTCCAGAGGCAGAAGATGAGCTTGCATCGATTTGGATGATCGATAAGCGTCGAGACCAAATCTCGGCGGCTGCAAATGCTGCAGATCGGTTACTCGCTGAGAATCCGCTACAGGATTCGGTTCACTTGAGCGAGCAACTGCGACGCCGCGACTTCCCGCCATTGCGATTCTACTTCGAAGTTCGTGAGGAAGATCACCTTGTTGTAATTAGCAGCGTGGCGCGGTTGCCGGATTGAACCGTCGTGCGATCCTCGCCGAGTTTGAGGTGAATAAGGAAGTAGGAGCAGCTTCTTCCTGCTTAAAGATGATGGCGAATATCTATCGGCCTATTCCCGGCTGGCGACCATCGACACCCGAAATTGTCGCCGATGATTTTCCATCGGTCGCAGCTTCACATCCCGCCCTAGCAATTCATTCTTGGGAGGGGTGGAACGGAGTTGATCCACCGCTTGATAGAAACATTCAAGCAATTGCACGTCGATTCGCCAGTCGCGTTCATTTTGTGTCGAGCGATATTGATCGTGCCGAGAATTGGCCACTATGGGATCGGTGTGGCGCTGCGAACGTACCAACGGTTGTCTTGTTTAAGGGCGAAGAACTGCAGGGGTTGAGCGTTGGCCTGCGCAAGCCTGAACAACTCGCCGCCGAAATCGAGAAACTAATAGCAAAAGAGCCTCAAAGTCATGTGCGCAGATTCTGGCGCAGACTATGTTCGTCCTGACATGCAATAATGCCTTTTCGTTTCGATAAACTGACAATCAAAGCCCAAGAAGCCCTCCAGCGTGCGCAGGAGTTGGCGAGCGAGGCCGGCAACCCGCAGATGGAGCCCGCCCACTTGTTGGCCGCGCTGCTCGACGAGCACGAAGGGATCGTGCGGCCGGTCCTCGAAAAGATCGGCGTCAACATTGGGCAGCTCGAATCGATCGTCGAGGCGGAGCTGAAGCATTTGCCGAAATCGAGTGGTGGTTCGCCGCCGGGGATTGGATCGCAACTTTCGAAGGTGCTGGACGCGGCCCAAGCAGAAGCCGACGGCATGAAGGACGACTACGTCTCGACCGAGCATCTGCTGCTCGCATTGGCCGGAACGACGTCGAAGGCACAAGAGGTGCTCCAGCTTAACGCGATTACAAAGGATAAGGTCCTTGGCGCACTGCGCGCCGTCCGCGGTTCGGCCCGCGTCACCGACCAAACCCCGGAAGGCAAATTCCAGGCACTCGAAAAGTACGGCATCGACCTCGTGGAACGCGCCCGGCAGGGCAAACTCGACCCCGTCATCGGCCGCGACCAGGAAATCCGCCGCGTCATCCAGGTCCTCTCCCGGCGGACGAAGAACAATCCGGTGCTCATTGGCGACCCCGGCGTCGGCAAAACGGCGATTGTCGAAGGGCTAGCGCTACGCATCTTTCAAGGCGACGTGCCCGAAAGCCTCAAAAACAAGCGGGTCGTCGCACTCGATATGGGCGCGCTCGTGGCCGGCACCAAGTTCCGCGGCGAATTCGAAGAGCGTCTCAAAGCGCTCATCAAAGAAGTCGTCGACGCCGGCAACATCGTCATGTTCATCGACGAGCTGCACACGGTCGTCGGCGCCGGCCCGGCCGAAGGCAGTGCCGACGCCGCCAACCTGCTCAAGCCGGCCCTCGCTCGTGGCGAGCTGCGCTGCATCGGCGCCACCACGCTCGACGAGTACCGAAAGTACATCGAAAAGGACCCCGCACTCGAACGGCGCTTCCAACCTGTGTATGTCGGCGAACCGAGCGTCGAGGACACGATCGCCATTCTCCGCGGTCTCAAGCCCCGCTACGAAGCCCATCACAAAGGCGTACGCATCAAGGACTCCGCGCTCGTGGCGGCGGCCGAACTCTCCAACCGATACATCAGCGATCGATTTCTGCCCGATAAGGCGATTGATCTCATGGACGAAGCCACCAGCCGCCTGGCGATGGAGCTGCAAAGCGTGCCCAGCGAAATCGACGAGGTGCAACGCCGGCTCACGCAATTGGAGCTGGCCGCCCGCCAATTGGAAAGTGAAACCGAAGAACACGCCAAAGAGCGGCTCGCCGAGATCAAAGACGAAATGGCCGACCTGCGGAAAAAGCTCGCCAGCCTCCGCGAGCAGTGGGAAGCCGAGAAGATGGGCCTGGGCGACGTGGCCGAAGTGCAGCGGCGGATGGACGATACCCGCGTACGCTACGACCAGCAGCTGGCGAAGATCAAGGAGCAGCAGGCGGCGGGACGGGTCGATGAAACCTCCTATCAGAAGCTTTATGAGTTAGATCAAGAGCAGAAGACTCTCGCGCGCCTTTTGGAAGAAGCTGCCGCCAAACAAGCCGCTGGCGAGAGTGCCGACGGTAAAGGCCGCCGGCTGCTGCGCCAGGAAGTCGGACCCGATGAAATCGCCGAAGTCGTTAGCGCGTGGACCGGAGTTCCCGTGTCGCGGATGCTAGAGAAAGAGCGGGCCAAACTGCTTGTCCTCGAAGATCGACTCCACCAACGCGTCATCGGCCAGGACGAAGCGGTCACCGCCGTTGCCAACGCCGTTCGCCGCAGCCGTAGCGGCCTGCAGGATCCCAATCGGCCCATCGGCTCGTTCATCTTCTGCGGCCCCACTGGCGTCGGCAAAACCGAGTTGTGCAAAGCGCTCGCCGAAGTGCTGTTCGACGATGAGCACGCGATGGTCCGCATCGATATGAGCGAGTTCATGGAAAAGCACACCGTGAGCCGGCTCATCGGCGCCCCGCCAGGATACGTCGGATACGAAGAAGGCGGTAAGCTTACCGAAGCCATCCGCCGCCGGCCGTATGCGGTCGTGCTTTTGGACGAAATCGAAAAGGCACACCGCGACGTCTTCAACATCCTGTTGCAAGTGCTCGACGATGGCCGCCTGACCGACAACCATGGCCACACCGTCGATTTCACCAACACCATCATCGTGATGACCTCGAACGTCGGTAGCCAGATGATCCAGGAGACATTTGACCAGGGCGGCTCGTACGATGAGATGCGCGAGGGCGTAATGGAGTCGCTCCAGACGCGGTTCCTGCCGGAGTTTTTGAACCGAATCGACGAGATCATCGTCTTCCGTCCGCTCGATCGGTCGCAGATCCGTCAAATCGTAGACTTGCAGATTCGGCACCTGGAAAAGCTGCTCGAGCAACGCGACTTCGCTTTGGAAGTGACCGAGAAAGCGCGCGGCGAGTTGGCCAACCGCGGCTACGACCCGTCGTTCGGCGCGCGGCCGCTCAAGCGCGTGATTCAAAACGAGCTACAAAACCCGCTGGCTTCCGAACTGCTCAAAGGCCAGTACGAGGAAGGCAGCACGATCCGCGTCGATTTCGACGGCACCGATTTCACGTTCACCGCCCTCGATGGCGGCAATGGAATGCCGCGCAAGGGATTGAAGCGCGGCGATAAGGTGGTATCGGCCGAAGTGAAATGACCTAGTGCAAAATGACCAATGACCGAGCACCAATGACCAATTCCTGAGTTTGAATCCCTTCCTTGGTTATTGGGATTTGGTCATTGGTCATTCCGCCACTTAGCGGTCCACCGCCTCCAGCCCCCAATTGGCAATCACCACCTCGGCCCCCGGCGTCATGTCGCGCACCTTGCGCGCAATCTCCACTTGCTCGCTCTTGGTCGCCTTCGGCAACTTCTTCTTCAGATGAGTAAGCTTCTCGCGGCGCTTACGCCGCCGCCGGATTTCTTTTTTGCGTTCGCTGATGGACATGGGCGAGGGGCCAGGGGGACAGGGGTCGGGGGTCAGGGTACGATACCTGAACCTGACTGGATTTGGAACGCTCATTTGTAACAGGCGCGGCATACATCGTCAACGCAACGTGCGAACTTCGTATGCGAGGCTTAGAATTCGCGCCTGATTGACACTCGGAACCCGCACCCATAGAGTCAAAGCGAGCTATGAAACGCCTCTTTCCTCCAATCCGAAACCCGCACCCTGAATTCTTCAATCTTCGATCTTAAATCTGACATCCAAGGTTGGGTGGCCGAGTGGTTTAAGGCACCGGTCTTGAAAACCGGCGTGGCGGAAACGTCACCGGGGGTTCGAATCCCTCCCCAACCGCTGAACGCGAAATTTGATTTCACGCAGAGGCAGGAACGCTAATTACCACGAATTTGCGCTAATGCATACAAACCCGGATTAGCGCAGATTAGTGTCCCCAACAAAAAAGGTGGCAATCATGCTTTCCGCACGCAATCAATTCAAAGGCACGGTCAAGGAAGTGAAGCTCGGCAACGTGATGGCGGAGATCGTCGTGACGGTGGGAAGCATCGAGATCGTTTCCGCGATCACGCGCGGCTCGGCGGAAAAGATGGGTTTGAAGCCCGGCGACGCGGTGACCGCCATCATCAAATCGACCGAAGTACTGATCGACAAGTAATCGGCCGCCGAGTATGCGAGTCTCGGAGAGACTCGCCCACGTGATCCGGTCGTGAACCATTGTCGCCGGTTTCATGTCTTGGTACGACCATGAATGAGGCGGCGACGATGACGCTCACTACCGCTAGCACGGAAGTCAGTAGCTCTTGGTGGCAACGGCCCGGCGGCGGCCGCGAGGTGCTGCGCGTTTCCGCGCCGCTTGTCGTGTCCGCCTTGTCGTGGACGATCATGACGTTCGTCGACCGCGTCATGCTCAACTGGGTCTCCAGCACGGCGATGGCGGCGGCATTCACTTCCTCAGCCGCGTGGTTCGCCATGTTAAGCTTGCCGCTGGGAGTGTGCTCGTATACGAACACGTTCGTCGCTCAATACGATGGGGCCGGCGAGCCGCAGCACATTGGCCAGGTTTTCTGGCAGGCCATTTGGATCGCCCTCGGTTTCGCACCGATCGTGCTGCTGGCGATTCCGCTCGCGCCGCCGCTCTTGGCGCTGGCGCGCCACGGATCCGAAGCGCTGCATTACGAATCGCAGTACTTCCAGATCCTGTGCATTGGCGGGCCCGCTATGTTGCTCGCGCAGTCTGGCGCCGCCTTCTACAGCGGCCGCGGGCAAACGTGGGTCGTCATGATCGTCGACGCGGCCGCGGCCATGCTCAATCTGGTGCTCGATTATTGCTGGATCTTCGGCCACTGCGGCTTTCCAGCCTGGGGTGTTGCCGGGGCCGCATGGGCCACGTCCGTCAGCCTGTGCGCGAAAGCGGTTGTGTACTTGCTGCTGCCGTTGCAGCGTGCTCACCGCGAACGGTTCGGCACCCTCCGCGGCATGCGACCCGACTTCGAGCTCATGCGACGCATCCTCTACTTCGGCGGACCAAGCGGATTGCAGATGCTGCTCGACGTCGCCGGCTTCACCGCGTTCATCATCTTCATCGGTCGAATTGGCGACGTGCAGGTGGCCGC
>DASZZA010000818.1:0-7772 GCA_035545135.1 Lacipirellulaceae bacterium
AACGTCGCGAGCCTGCTGCTGGCGCGGGCGATGGCCCGCGAACAGGAGCTGGCGCTGCGCTCGGCCCTCGGCGCCGACCGCGGAAAGCTGATTCGTCTGCTGCTGACCGAAAGCGTCGTGCTGTTTGTCGCGGGCGGCACGCTGGGGATGCTCGTCGCGTCCTGGGGCGTGAATGCGCTGCGGTCGTTCGGGCTGTCCGGGCTCCCGCGCGCGTTCGACGTCCGGCTCGATGGCACGATGCTCGGTCTGACGCTGCTGTGCGCCCTTGGCGCCGGCTTGCTCTTCGGTTTGCTGCCGGCGGTGTCCGCGTCGCGGGGCGATGCCGCGGGTGCGCTAAAGGAGGCGGGGGCCCGCGGCAGCGCCGGCCGCCGCACGCAACGGCTCCGGTCGGTGCTTGTCGTGACGGAGATCGCACTCGCGGTCATGCTGCTGTCGACGGCGGCGCTACTGATCAAGAGCTTTGGCCGGCTCGAGGCGCAGAATCCAGGCTTCGATCCGGATCACGTCGTCACAGCGCGCGTGGATCTTCCGGACCGCAAGTACGACTCACCGCAAAAGAAAACCGCGTTCCACGATGCGGTGGTCGCGGCGCTGGAACGGCAGCCTGGGGTCATCGCTGTCGGGGCCACGGACGTGCTGCCGTTCATTCCGGGGAATTTCAATCAAGGGTCGTATTCGAGTCCCGACCTCGTGCTGCCGCCCGGATCGCCGCAGCCGCACGGTCGGATCCATGACGTTGATATCGGCTACCGGCGCGCGCTTGGGCTGACGCTCCTGCGGGGCCGCTGGTTCAACGACACCGACCGGCTCGGCGGACGGAATGTCTGCGTCGTGGATCAACTGCTGGTGGACCACGACTGGCCGGGGCAGGACGTGATCGGGAAACGAATCGTGCGTGGCACGGGTGGGCCGGGGACGGCGCCGGCGGCGACGATCGTCGGCGTGGTGGCGCCGATCCGGACCGAGGGGCTGGACCAGCCGCTCGGGAAGGAGACCATCTATTTTCCCCTGGACCAGGGCCGGGGCGACTTCAGCACGTTTGTGATTCGGACATCGCGGCCGACGGCGAGCGCGGCGGCGGCGATCCGGGCGGCGGTGCGGGAGGCGGATCCCGATCTTTCCGTCTTCGATTTGAAAACGATGAACGAGCGGATGGACGACATCGTCCAGCCGCGGCGCGCCCCGATGGTGCTGCTGTCGCTGTTTGGCGCGCTGGCGCTGCTCCTGGCGGCGCTGGGCGTCTATGGCGTGCTCGCGTTTTCGGTAACGCAGCGCCGGGTGGAGTTTGGCATCCGGTTCGCGCTCGGGGCAACCGGCCGGGACATCGCCGGCCTTGTGCTCACGCAGGCGGCGCAGCTGGTCGTGATCGGAATCGTGGCCGGGCTCGCTGGCTACCTGGCGCTGAGCCGGGTGGTGGGCCAGCTCCTGTTCGACGTCAGCGCGGTGGACCCGGCCATGCTGCTGGTCGCGCCTGCGGTGCTGGCGCTGGCCGCCTTCCTGGCGACGCTGCTCCCTGTCCGCCGCGCCACCCAGTCGGATCCCATGATCGCGCTGAAGGCGGAGTGAGGGTGGGGGCCCGGGAAAGGACGGTTTGGTCGGAATTCCGTGATCTGGCCCGCAAGGGCCAAATCCCCTCAAACGATGATGCCAGGTGGAAAGCACGTCAGTACGTAGCCCCATCATGGCGCGGAACTTGGCATGTATCCGTCGGGTGGAGCCGGGGATTTTCGCCGGGCTGAGAAAAGGAGCATTGACACCGGGGCCCCTAGCCCTGTTTTTCAGCCCTTCCTTCGCATGAAAGTGCGAAAGCCACGTTGCCCGGTAGCTCAGTGGCAGAGCAGGTGACTGTTAATCACTTGGTCGCTGGTTCGATCCCAGCCCGGGCAGCCAATTCTGATGAGATACGAACTGCTTAACACCAGTTTGTAAGATCCGGGAAAAGAGGTCGTTGGCGAAGAAGGTGATGTTAAGGACGAACCACTGAGTTCGTATGTTGAGGGGAATCTGGGCATCTCCCAGCTCCGCTTTCTGTTTCTCGGGATCAAACCGGTTAACACGGATTTCCCTTAAGAGGAGTCGAACCAGTTCCTTTTGCTCCTCTGCGGCCATGCCATCTATCAACGACCGAAATGCTAGCAACTGCTGCGAAACGGCATGAGCGTCGATCAAACCAACTTCTTTCACGCTGACTTGGACGCGAAGCCGGTCTCGATCCTGTTCCAAGCTCTTGCGCCGTTCAGCGAGCTGGCGACCCTCTCGGATTAGGTTCGCGCCAAAATCACCTGTCGCCGGATTTGCGGCAATGGCCGCCAGTCGCGTCTCCTGCTCTTGGAGCGCCCTGATCTGCTTCGTCACCGCCTCAATTTCGGCTTTGATCGGGCCAATCTCCTTCTGTGCTGAGCGACGGAGCACGCCCACTGTTTTCTCGATCGTTTCAGGATGCTTCCCCATCTCGCCCAGGAGACTCACAACCAACTCCTCGATCCTCTTGGCAGGTATGCTTCGGACCCCGCATTCCGATTTTGCGCCCTCCTTGGTCACATTCGTGCACGCATAATAGAGGTAAGGCTGACCGTTGGCGTCTTTCTTACCGGCCGGATGCGGCGTCAGCGATTTTCCGCAATGGCCACAAACCAGGATGCCCTTCAGTAAATGTCCGTGCTTGTCCTCCTCGATGCGTGATGGCCGCCGGTCAACCCGGGGCGCAATGACTCGGTTGGCGCGCTCCCAGAGATCGTCTGACACGATGGCTCGATGCTCGCCCGGAAAAACGTGGCCATTGTGCATGATGCATCCTTTGTGAGCCACGTTGCGGATAACGGCTTTCACGGAGTCGGTCGTGAACCATTTTCCTCCGACTGTTTTCCCATTCTGAATACGTGAACGCGTCTTAATTCCCTCCGCACGAAGCCATCTTGCCACATCTGAACTTGGGACATTGCTGGAAATGTCCGTGAACATTCGATGCACGACCTGTGATTCATGTTCATCGGGGACGAGTTTCCCTTCGACGTTTCGATATCCGAACGCGTCGATCCCACCGCCCCATTCTCCTTTTTCTGCGCGCTGTTGGCGGCTCTCAGCTGTACGTTCCTTGATGCGCTCGCGTTCGAATTCCGCGAAGACCATCATCATGTTTAGAAAGAATCGGCCGCCGGATGTTGCCGTGTCGAACGTTTCAGTGGCCGATGCGAAATCAGCACTGTGGTCGCGCAAAAACTCCCAAAACGTGCAAAAGTCGGCGACACTGCGAGAAAGTCGATCGAGTTTGTAAACGACGACGACGTCGATTCGTCCCTGCCGAATGTCCTCCATCATCGCTTGCAGTTGCGGACGATCAAGAGTCTCTCCGGATTTCGTGTCGGCGTAGACACCCACTTCAACCCAACCATCTGTCATTTTTTTCAGCTCAAGCAGTTTGCGGCAGACATCGCGTTGCGTATCGAGTGAGCTATAATCCTTGCGCGACTGATCGAACGTAGACACCCGAGTGTAGATGGCGCACCTAAGGATCTTCTTGTCCGCGCCCGATAGTACTGGTCGCCGGTCGTGGATCTTGGTTTTCGCCATGGGAGTATGACAAACAACTGAGGGCTCGGTTGGCAATTCAGCGTGGCCGTGCTCTATCGTTCAGCCGCGCTCCTGGCCACAATACCTGACACAATGGCGGAGCGAACCGGCCGGTGCGAAGCAGCGTCGCCAACGACGCAGGCCATAGGGAAGCGGGGGGTTCAGTTTCTCTCCCGGGAGAGAAACGGGAAGGGCTGAAGAGAGGGACTCCGGAACATATCCAAAGCCCCTCCACGTTGATCAGCCGCGCAACAATTGACTCCAAACTGGGGCCTCCCAAAACCGAAGAACAGCGATGTCCGTGAGGGGCAGTTTCTTCGATTGGACGAAGCTCAAGATCAGCCAAGCAGCACGGACGGGATCCACGTATGCGTGTGCGAGATCTTGCTTGATTGCTAACACGACTTCCGCGGGGTCATTTCCGATCCACTCTGGCTGGCATCCACTCGTTGCCGCTTCCGTGGCAAGTTTCATTAGTTCAGGACGTGGATCAAAGGCTGCGTCGCAAAGCTGAGCCCAGTGGATGTGATGTGATACGGCCAGCAGTCTCCACTCTGAATCGTCGAGTAGATCGACCGTGTCGTTGTACGGATCAGGAAAGCAGCGATACGTTTCGGCAAGAGCCGACGCTGCCGTGACGACATTGTTACTGCGCAGGACCCAGTCAAATGGGTAGTGGCCGAGCGGCAGGAGCGCAGCGGTGGCTTGAATGGAATTATGCATCGCGCAAAGCGGTTGCGAGGACCTTGAGGTATTCGAATCCGGAGGCGTCATGGCCAGATTCCTCATGACGAGACGCCCCGGCAAACATCTGTAGCGTGTCGGTGATAGCGCCGCCGCCCACTTGGGCGAAGCAACGGCTGCTTGTTAGCACCACACCGTACCGGGTGAGCGAATAGATCGTCGAAGCCGATACATCGCATTCCGTGTAGAGTACGCGCACGCCATTTGGCAGTGCGAACTCCAACGAGAACTGGTCCGCAAATACGACCGGTAACGAACTTGGTTCAGCGAACGCAGCACCGGCTGCGATGAGCATCGCGAACATCTGCTGTGCGATTCGGGATCTGATTTGTTTTGGGACGACTTCGCTGGGATGCGCAAGATGATCTCGGACCATGTCTGCGCTTAGGAACAACGCCGGCAACGGGTGCCCGCGGAGGATAAGTGCGTCCCCGATCGAATTCAGGACAACGCACGGGTATTTGGAGTTTGGATATTGCATATGCAGCCCCAACCCCGACAGGGGAAGGAAGCCGCACGGCGGACTTTAAGAAGAAGCGAGGGAGGCCGACGGCCCCACGCGATTCATTTTTTCCCAGATCCAAGAGAAGTTCCGCGACGCCAAGCCGCCCTTTGCCATTCACATATCGACCCGGAATGTCGCAAGCACATCGAACCGTGACCCGATCGGGATCAGATCGTACCCAAATTCGGTGTCGCGTACCACAACCCATGAGTGATCGCGGTCCGCTTGACTACCGCAAGACGGACAGCACAAGCCAGCGACGAACGAGGTCTCTCCGCACTTGCAAACGCGTTCCAGTTTCGCGTTTCGCCGTTCGGCTTCTTCGATCGCTCGGGCCTTCGCGATTTCAAAGGCCTGCGTCAGGTGATCCAGGTATGACTCACTCATGCGACCTTTCGCTTGACCGTCACCTCATACCCATTCGCCGCCATCGCCGCGGTGTCGGCCAGGAACGCCGTCATTAGCTCCACGCTTTGTCTCGGAGGTAGAGTAGCGACAATCTTACCGACGATTGTCGGCGTCGCGGGGCGAGGATTCCTTTCCGCAATCAGGCGCGACACTGAGCCTTCATTCAACTTGGCCCTCGTCGCAAGTTCCCGCTGGGAGCCGAAGTATTGGCCAATCATGTCGACGAGGCACTGCCTCGTTTTGGGAGTAGGTCCTGCTGTGTATCGTGCCACGGGAATATTCAGGTGGCGACTTGCTTGGTTGTCAAGTGTGGCTTGCTTGATTGGCAAGTTGTGGTATGGCTATGGGCAAGGTGATCCCTGCGACACTGACTATTCCTCCTAAAACTATGACCATCACCAAACTCACCCAAAATCGCTTCTGCGCGCTCGATGTGGTGCCCGACCAAATCGAAACAGTGCAGATTCCGGCGCTAAAGAACTGCTGCCCGTTTCTAGACGGCACTGCGGCACACGCGGCACTGAACCGCTTCTTCAGAGATCGGCCGCTGTCTGAAAGGCACCGCTCCTTTCTGCCACTTCTTTTGACAATCCAGGCAGTTTGCAATCGAAGTCCAGGACGAACCATCTACAGCGAAAAGACTTTTGCGTGGAACGCGATTGGGCATGGTCGTGTTGACGCCATTGCGCTCAGTACGACTAGCAGTGCCTTGCTGGAACTGAAGATTGTCAGCCAGATTCCGGCCGCCCCACGAGGAGCGGATCTCGTGCAATTGGCATCGTACGCGGCCATGTGCCGCCACACGCATCCCCACGCGTCGTGGGAGGCGATTCTCGTCTATGCAGATTTGGGGCGAGGCATTGTCTGCTTCTTCTCTTTCCGAAAAACGAGCGGGATGTGCGATCAAGTAAGGGAGGCACTCGCAGCATGAACGCTGAATCCCATCGAGATCGTACAATGACGCCCGCCTCATCAATTATCGGGCCTCATGATTTGCCGTCTCCAGGCCATGTTGTTGATCGTACGACTGGCGAAACCGTGCTGGTTCGACCGGCATTTGATGACAGCGACTACGAAGTTGAGCGCGCCGGCCTAGCCGTGATTCACGCGATGCAAGAAGCACGGCGCGAAGCTGCACGCATTGCAGTTATGCATGGAACCAAACTCATCTCCGGAGGGCCGGACGGGGTCCACGAAGTGGATCCGCGGCAATTCTTGGAGTGACGTATTCAGAGTATCACTACCCATGAGAGTACTCCACGTCGCGGATCTGCACCTCCAGCATGACTGGTTCGACTGGGTCGCGAAGGAATGTGCGAACTACGATCTCGTCGTTATCGCGGGGGATTTGGCAAATGCCTTCTCAAATGTCGGCTTGCATCAACAAACCAAGGCAATTGCACGCTTCATCACTGCCCTCTCGACTCCATGTGCCGCGGTCACAGGAAACCACGACTTCTGGACGGCCCGCGGCTCCATTGACACCTACGCGGAAGGTGGCTGGCTGCGAATGCTTCGCGGAAAAGGCAATGTGATGGGAGTTGATGGGGACACCCTCGAATTTCAGGGACTGCGCTTCTGCTGCAATGGCTGGCTCCAGGTTCCAAGCCCGAACGACCGAATCGATTTTCTCGTGACACACGCTCCGCCCGCTGGCTGTCAGTGCGCCGGCGCAGTGGAGAGCGTTGATGTCGGTGATCCACAACTCTGGCCCGCCGTACAAGACTTTCCACCATCGCTCGTACTGAGCGGGCACGTCCATCAGCCGCGCAGATTTGCCTGCACCTGGCCGCCAGCGGATCCGACGAGCCTGATCCTGGTCCCCGGGTGTGACGAACAATCCGACATTCCTTCGTATTGGGTCATAGACACTGAGACTCGCCGTGCCACGCATAGCGACGGAGGAACGGTCAGTTGGGACTTCCGCCCAGAATCTCGCGATTTCACCATTCTGAAAGCAGCGAGCTTCGGAGTTGAGGAAGAGTCGCTCGCCGAAGAGGGCGGATGCGCGACTGACAACGAATTCGCAGCAACGCTGCGGTGCTCAGTCGGCGACCTGCTCGTACGCGAAAAGGCCGGTGAACTCTTCTACATTCTGCACCGAAATGAGCGCCACTGGCCACGATGGCAACTGATCAACGGCCAGCCGATAGCAGGGCTGCGCGAAATATTGAAAACGCTCCGGTCAAGGCACACGTCGGACTCTTCCATCGCAGATTTTTTTCTGACACCGACGGAGTCATTGTTTTATTCGTCCGATGAACCGGATGCCGACGGCGTCCGGATGAACGACTCGCCCTTGGCCCTTCTGCGGCGACGAGGCTCTACCGCCGTTCCGCGAGTTCTCCAACATGCGCTCCGATTTGGGGACATTGGCGCGTAGTTCAACCAAGCGTGTGTGTCTCAGACGATTCGCCTTACCATTGAGCGATGCCGAATCGAGTTCCCATGAGACATCCCGGAGTCATTCTCTGGGAAGAGTTCTTCGAGACGCTGAAAACTACGCAATCAGCCGCAACTGAAGCGACGGGCATCCCACATAGTC
>DASZZA010000819.1:0-2602 GCA_035545135.1 Lacipirellulaceae bacterium
CGAGCAGCGAAGCGCTGACCAGGAGTGCGAAAAACGCTTCCGATTCTCCGAACCGGCCGATTTGCAGCACCTGGCCCATCGTGGCGTAGGCGAGTGCCGCGACGACAGCGGCGACGATCGAAGCAAACGAACGCAGGTAGCCATAAATCAGCAGCACGGTAAGTACGACGGCAACGACGCTCGGCAATCGGACCGCGATGGGATCGACATCGCCGCGCAGCCACCCGACTGCGGCCATTGCCCACATAGTCATCGGCGGGCGTTCTGGAAAGATATGCCCCTGCTGGCGCGGCACGATCCAGTCGCCGGTAGCCAGCATTTCGCGCGCGCCGGTGGCCCAGCGCGTTTCCTCTCCGACGAGCGGCTCAAGAGTAAGGCGCGCGCCGTAAATCGCGGAAACGCCAGCGACCAAGAAGACAACAGCGGCCAAATCGAACCGGCGGGCGCTCCGTCGATCTGCAACGGCCGAAGACTCGCTATGGGTGGTGTTGGAAGGCATTGGGCGAAAGCCGGCGGACACACACGTCGGGAGAACAAAGGGGCAGAAACGATAGCTGATTGTCAGTGATCCGACAATAGCGACCGCTTGCAGTACCGGCGCCCGCACAGCGGCATTGTCGTACGAAGGAATGGAGCGTATTGTCCACTGCTTTTGGTCGGATACTTGAGGGCGACTGCGAATTGCAAAGGATTGGGTAACACGCCCTGAGGGTTTGCGAAGGGTGTGGCTCTTGGTCAAGCAACCCACGCCCTTCGAAGCTCAGGGCGTGCACCTCGGGATTCCCGGACACTCTCAGACACTTGACGTCCGAACCAGCTAAAGATTGGTCCGAAAATCAAGTCCCTTGCCGATGCCGCGGGCTTCGACCGCGCGGAGAGATGCGTCGTGACTGTCGAAGCAACTCAGCCTGCACAGCAAAGCGGCACCACCGTTGTCGTGCCCTGCTTCAACGAATCCAAGCGGCTCGACGTGGACGCATATGCGGATTTTCTTAGTCGTACGTCTGAGGTAATGCTCGTATTCGTCGATGATGGGAGCACCGACGACACGCCGTTGGTTCTGGAACGGCTGCGGCAAAGCCGGCCGTGGCAAGTGTGCACACTGCGGCTCGGTGCGAATGTGGGAAAAGGCGAGGCGGTGCGTCGCGGGATGCAGGTTGCGCTGCGGCGGCGGCCGGCGATGATCGGATATTGGGACGCTGACCTCGCCACGCCGCTCGACTCTATTGCTCAATTTCAAGACGTGCTGCGCGCGCGGCCGGAAGTCAGGCTGGTGATGGGCAGCCGCGTTGCGTTATTAGGACGCGATATTCGGCGGAGCGGGTTTCGGCATTTGGTCGGCCGCCTGTTTGCCACGGCAGCGTCGCTCGCGTTAAAGCTGTCGGTATACGATACGCAATGCGGCGCCAAGTTGTTTCGAGTAACGCCGTCGTTTGGCGAAATCATTGCGCAACCGTTTCTGTCGCGTTGGGTTTTCGATCTCGAAATTCTCGCTCGGATGCTTGTTGCTGCGCGAGTTGACGGTCATGTTCCAGCTTCCGCTGCGATTTACGAATACCCGCTCGAAACATGGCGCGACGTTCGCGGTACGCGGTTGAAGCCGATCGATTTCTTGACCGCGGGCCTCGATCTTGCGTCGATCTATTGGCAACAGCGCCGGCACGCAACAAACAACCCTTCACCCGGCATCCCGCATCTCGCATCGCCCACCCTTCATCGCGATGCCGCATAAAAAATATTTACCGTACACCGCCGGCAATGCCGGTGTTTTGACCATCAACGGCACTGGCGGAGCCAGTGGCACCCAATGGACGCCGCTCTTTACGACGAACTGCACCGCGTGGAACAAACGCACTGGTGGTTCCAAGCGCGGCGGCATATTGTGTGGTCGCTAGTTCGACGGTACGTGAGCGGGATCCCTAATCGGCGGCTGCGCGTGTGCGAGCTTGGCTGCGGCACCGGCGGCAATCTCGTAGCACTGGCAGAGAGGTACGACGTGGTCGGTGTCGAATGCTCGCCGCAGGCATTAGCGTATGCACGGCACACGCTGGGAGATCGCGTCCGTTATGGGCGATTACCGCACGAGATCGGTTTGCCGCCGGAAAACTTCGACGTCGTGCTGATGACCGACGTGCTGGAGCATATCGAAGACGATGCGGCCTCGGCCATTGCAGCGCTAAAACTGCTGCGGCCCGGCGGCGTGCTCGTCGCGACGGTGCCCGCATATCAATGGCTGTATGCGCCGCGCGATGCGCACCATCATCACGTCCGACGGTATGGCAAGCGGCAATTTCGCAGTCTTTGGCGGCGGCCGGATGCTCAAATGTTGTTGCTGAGCCACTACAATATGCTGCTCTTCCCACCGGCGGCGGCGGTGCGCATCCTCAACAAATGGCTGCCGCAACGCGACGCGCCGGGCGACCTTTCAGTTCCGCCACAGTTCGTAAACGGCGTACTTGCAAGAATGATGCGCTGTGAGAAGCATCTCCTCGGTCGCCTCCCGTTGCCATTGGGGCTTTCGCTGATCGCCGCGATACAGAAAATAGACTCTAATCCCAACGTGCACGGCAGGTCCGCCGCGTAATATGTTCCCGGGCCGGTA
>DASZZA010000820.1:0-4851 GCA_035545135.1 Lacipirellulaceae bacterium
GTCTGCGAGCAACGGGACGTGATGGAATCCGGCTTCGGAGTCCAGGTGGACGCCGTCCTGCTCGTCAACATCCTTCACTGCGAAGAACCCGTCGCGCTGCTACGCCACGCGGCCAACGCTTTGTGGCCGCGCGGCGAAATCCTCGTCATCCATTGGCGCCACGGTAAAACGCCCCGCGGCCCGAGCCTCGAAATCCGCCCAAGGCCCGAGCAAATCGCCGAATGGGCCACTCTCGCCGGCCTACAGTTGGTCGGCCACTTGCTCAATCTGCCACCATGGCACTACGGTCTGCGTTTGTGCCTTAGAGCTAGTAGTGGCATCAGTTAGGGCGGGAATTGCCCGCGCGTCGCCCAGAAGGCTCGACCCGATAGTTGGAAATATCGTACCTCGCCACCCATTCCTACACCGTGGCCAATTCAACGCATTGCACAACGACCGGAAATTCTCTATATACACAATCGCAGGCCCATTTTCGCTATCCTCACATTTTCTCGGAGTCTCTCACATGAAAACGCGCTGGATTATATTGTCGTTGTGCGCCGCCATGCTGCTGGCGGTGGGCGGACTACAGGCGGCCAAGGAAGAATCGGCGACCAAGGAATTCAAGGCAACCTGCCCCGTTTCGGGAAAGGCAGCAAGCGAGGACCACGTCGTCAAACTAAAGAACGGCGACAAGGTCTACTTCTGCTGCGACAATTGCCCGAAGGCGTTCAAGGAGAACCCCAAGAAATTTTCGTTGAAGGTTCGCCGTCAGTTGCTCGAAACCGGACAGGTTGTGCAAGTGGCCTGCCCATTTACCGGCAAGCCAGTGAATAAGGATACGCTGGTCGACGTCGGCCAGGCCAAAGCCGGCTTCTGCTGCAAAAACTGCGCAGCGAAGTACGCCAAGGCCGACGATGCCCAAAAGCTCAAGCTGATGTTTTCGCCAGCCGCCTTCAAAAAGGGCTTCACGCACCAAGTCAAGTGCCCGGTCAGCGGCAAGCCGATCGACCCCGAACACTTTGTCGAATACAAAGGCAAGAAGGTCTACTTCTGCTGCCCACATTGCCCCGAAGCGTTCAAGGCGAATCCCGAAAAGTACTTGTCAAAGCTTCCGCAATTCGCCAAGGCCGGAAGTAACGCAAGTCAAAACTGACGTTTGCCTGCGACGGGGTCTGTTCCCGCCCGCATAAACTCGAACCTTCCCAGTGGGAGCCGGTTTTTGCTGACTCCCACTTTTTATTTCGAGCCAACTTTGCCGGCCGGCATGTCATCAATCCATCTGCCAAATTGGCACGTCGCCAAAAGTCGTTCTTTTCTACTTATTCCTAACTGAACGCCATAAGCCATTCTCAATTCACTATTTGCGATTGTAGCCCCTAGCCCTGGCACAGGCGTTGCGTAATACTGCGGAATCTCGCGGTGCGCTGCCATTTTTGGTGGCCGTCGCGGGAACCCCGCAGCCAATCGCGGAGCGTTTCTCGCCCCGTTTTCTCTACGATTGCCAAACCGATCAATCGCACGCAAAAAGGTGTCAAGAACCAAACGTCATTATGACTGATGCTGATTGCAGGCTTAATTGGAAGGTTTCCTGACACCTTTTTTCGGGCACAACGTAACCAAATCGCACATTTCAACCGGAGGAATTTCGCGTGGCAGCAAAACAAATGTTATTCGATGACGATGCCCGAGCCCCGTTGGCCGCCGGCGTCGACAAGTTGGCCCGGGCCGTCCGCAGCACTCTCGGCCCCCGCGGCCGCAATGCAGTCCTGGACAAAGGTTGGGGTTCTCCGAAAGTGACTAAAGACGGAGTCACCGTGGCGCAAGACATCGAGTTGGACGATCCGTTCGAAAATCTCGGTGCCCAGCTCGTCAAAGAAGCCGCCAGCAAGACCAGCGACGTTGCCGGCGATGGCACCACAACGGCAACCGTCTTGGCCGAAGGCATCTTCCGCGAAGGCCTCAAGATGATTGCCGCCGGCGCCGACGCCATGGCGCTCAGCCGCGGAATTGGCAAGGCCGTCGAAGCCGTGAGCGAGGCGATTGCCAAGCAGGCCGAGCCAGTGGATATCAAAGACAAGAAACAACTCCAACAAGTCGCCACGATCGCCGGCAACAATGATCCCGAAATCGGCGGGAAGCTAGCCGATGCGTTTATGAAAGTTGGCAAGGACGGCGTGATCACCGTCGACGAAGGCCGCGGCAGCGAAACCACCGTCGAAATCGTCGAAGGCATGCAGTTCGACCGCGGCTTCCTCTCGCCCCATTTCGTTACCAACATGGACGAGCAGGAGGTTGAGCTGGAGAACTGCTTGATCCTTGTCTATGAAGAAAAGATTTCCAGTGCCAAGAACCTGGTTCCGATTCTGGAAGCCATTTCGAAAGCCGGCAAACCCCTCCTGATCATCGCCGAGGATGTCGAGGGAGAAGCGCTCGCTACACTGGTGGTTAACAAACTGCGTGGCATCCTGCAGGCCTGTGCGGTGAAAGCCCCCGGCTACGGCGATCGCCGCAAAGCGATGCTAGGCGACATCGCAACCCTCACCGGCGCGACCGCGATCTTTAAGGATCTCGGCATCAAGCTCGACGGCATCAAGCTTTCCGACCTGGGCAAGGCGAAGAAGGTCACCGTCACGAGCGACAATACCACCATCATCAGCGGCGGCGGCGACAAGAGCGCCATCCAAGGCCGCGCCGAGCAAATTCGCCGCGAGATCGAAACCACTGATAGCGATTACGATCGCGAGAAACTTCAGGAACGACTCGCGAAGCTGGCTGGCGGCGTGGCGCAGATCAAAGTCGGCGCCGCCACCGAATCGGAACTGAAAGAGCGCAAGGCTCTCTTCGACGATTCGAAGTCAGCCGTTGCGGCTGCTTTGGAGGAGGGAATCGTGGTCGGCGGCGGAGTGGCGCTCCTTCGCTGCGAAAAGCTTGTCAAGAAGCTCGAGCTTGACGGCGACGAAAAGCACGGCGCCGAGATCGTCGCCAATGTGCTGCACTATCCGCTACGCTACATCGCCGAGAACGCCGGCGTCGATGGTGAAGTCGTCGTCAATCGCGTGCGGCAGATGAAAGGTAAAAACGAAGGATACAACGCCGACAAGGACGAGTATGGCGACCTCGTCGCTGCCGGCGTGATCGACCCCGCCAAAGTCGTGCGCACGGCACTGCAAAACGCGGCCAGCGTTGCATCGCTTCTACTAACCACCGAGTCCCTCGTCACCGAGATTCCGAAGAAAGAAGAAGAACCCGCCGGCGGCCATCACCACGACCACGGCATGGGAGGCATGGGAGGCATGGGCGGAATGGGCGGCATGGGTGGCATGATGTAAATGTCGAGAGCGTAGAGTCGAGAGACAGAAAATCTCATAACGCCGCCACTCACTCGCGGCTTAGGTCACAAACAAATTTCAACAAAATAAACAGGAGCAACATATGTCCAAAATCAAACTACGTCCCCTCGATGATCGAGTCGTCGTCGAACCCTTGGAAGCTGAAGAAATGACCGCCGGCGGCATCGTGCTGCCGGATGCCGCCCAGGAAAAACCGCAGCGCGGCAAAGTGATTGCCACCGGACCCGGCAAACTGCTCGACTCCGGCAACCGCGGAGAGCTTTCCGTGAAAGTCGGCGACGAAGTCATCTTTGGCAAATACGGTGGCTCCGAAGTCGAAGTCAACGGCGAAGAATACAAGATACTCCGCGAAAGCGACATTCTCGCGAAGGTCGTGTCGTAAGCATTGGCCGTTAGGCGTTAGTCGTTAGTGTTCAAACACCGATTCTTTACTAACGACTAACTACCAAGGACTAACGCCTTTTTCGAAATACGAATCAAGTTACAAACCAGGAATCAAACTGTGGCAAAACAATTAATGTTCGACGATGCCGCGCGGGCCAAAATGCTCGCCGGCGTAGATAAGCTGGCCGATGCGGTCGCCATTACGCTGGGCCCGCGCGGTCGCAATGTAATCATCAACAAGTCCTTCGGCGGACCCACCGTTACGAAGGACGGCGTCACCGTCAGCAAGGAAATCGAGCTCGAAGATCCTTTCGAGAACATGGGCGCCAAGCTGGTGCACGAGGTAGCCGATAAAACATCATCGCTGGCCGGCGACGGCACGACGACCGCTACCGTGCTGGCCCGCGCCATCCTCCGAGAAGGCACTCGCAACATCGTCGCTGGCAGCAATCCGATGGCTGTCCGCCGCGGCATCGAGAAAGCCGTCGCCGCCGCGACCGACTATCTCGATTCGATTGCCAAGAAAGTCTCCAACAAGCAAGAAATCGCCCACGTCGGTGCAATCAGTGCAAACAACGACCACGTCATCGGCGACCTCCTGGCCGATGCGATGGAAAAGGTTGGTAAGGACGGCGTCATTACTGTCGAGGAAGGCAAAACCACCGAGACCACGCTGGAGCTGGTCGAAGGCATGCAGTTCGACAAAGGCTACCTGTCGCCCTACTTCATTAATCAACCGGCAACGATGGAGTGCGTGCTCGAAGACGCCTACCTGCTGATCCACGAAAAGAAGATCAGCAATCTGCGCGAGCTGCTGCCGATTCTGGAGCAGGTCAGCCAGAAGGCCAAGCCGCTGCTGATCATCGCCGAGGACGTCGAAGGCGAATCGCTCGCCGCATTGGTGGTGAACAAGCTCCGCGGGGTGCTCAACGTGTGTGCCGTGAAGGCCCCCGGCTTTGGCGATCGCCGCAAGGCCATGCTGGCCGATATCGCCACGCTCACCGGCGGCACAGTCATCAGCGAGGACCTCGGCAAGAAGCTCGAAAACATCACGCTCGAAGAAATGGGCCGAGCCAAAAAGGTCACGATCACCAAGGACAACACGACCATTGTCCAAGGTGCCGGCCGTAAAGAA
>DASZZA010000821.1:0-7228 GCA_035545135.1 Lacipirellulaceae bacterium
CATTTCTGCGAGGATGTGGTAAGCTATATTTGAGGCGATCAAGCAAGCTGTATTACCGCCCAGTAGACGGTATTCGCCCGACGCATCACTTCCACGACCTTCAGCCTGCAACCTGACCGACTGGAAACCGACCGGCTCATCTGTTCCAGTCCACCTGCGTTATATCCATCGCTTTCAAGCAGTTCGGCCGTGTACATTAAGCAGAGCGTCTTGCGTGCGATGGAAGCCAACTCCTTCAGATGCGGACCCGCGACATCGTATGCAAGCGCAATGTCTGGGTCAGCAGTCACCAGATCATATTGAGCCTTCGCCGCTACGGCGGAAGACAAGAACATCCTGTAGTCGGCAGTCTCATAGCTCCAGTTCGACTGGTAGATCCGTTTCATGCGTTCCATGTTCTCCGCGTTCAGATCGACCAGGGTCACATCGGGAATACCGGCTTTGAACATGTGAATGACATCCTGGCGGCCGTACTGTGCGCAGGTGAAAAGACATAGGGCCGACGACAGACCCTCAAGGCAGGAACTGGGGAATGGCCCGGCGATGCGGGACACGGCCTGAACTGAAGGGACCTCACCAATGTCAGCCGTATAGACCAGCCCCTCCAGCATTCCGGCGCGAAAAATCTCTACCGCTTCAACAGCCACCGGCGCTGGGAGACCCACGGTCTCCACCGACCTTTTCGTTCCGCGGTCTTTGACTTCCTTGACGAGCAGGTCCGGTAGCCCAGCCATCATCGATGGGTTCTGCGCAATGAATGCAGTTAGGGCCGGCGTCTGGTCACCCCGCTGCCGCATGCGCTCTACGAATCCACGACGCCCACTCGTCAGAGCCGCTCGTTCCCATTTTACGACGTTGTTGCGCCGAAAAGCATCGAGTCTGTCTTCGTCCGGCAGGCCGGATTGCCCTGTTTCCCAATATCGATCCAGGAAGCCGAGTTTCTCGGCGGCTCGATATTTGCCGTTCTCAAGCAACTTGATGGTTTGATCTGGACCAATGCCCATATCGACTCCATGTCATCATCATTTGGCTGACTTGACCACTTGGAAGGTTCATCACAAGCGGCCGATTGATCCCGCACCAGGTCCCGACGCATTCCGCAGCAACGGCTATTCGACAAATCTCGACGTGGAGTCAGTTGCTGGTTCTGTCTTGTAGTGCCAACTGTCTTTCCTGTAGGACAGCGTCAGGTGTGACGATTGTCGGTTGCACTCTTGATTGGAAACCTCTCGCTCAGTATGAATCATTAATCTTATCAGATCACAAAGGACCGTGGTGCCGCCCTTGATGCTGGAAGGTCTGCGGATTCGATAATGCCAATTTCCCGCGCTGAATGCATGCAGGCGTTTGGCTATGAGAAGCTCTCCCAGGTGCCGGCCGCACAGATCACTTTCCCTTCCGGCCCAAGCTGCCGCGAAGCGTGCAAGGGGCGAGCCGCCAATGCCCCGAAGGAGTTGAAGAACTACGCGGTTTTCGATAATCCCGTGGCCGACGACAACTATCCGCTGCGTCGGTTCGCTGCAGCAATCCGACTGGCCGACTATCCGGACTACGGGGCCTTCTGCCAGTACGTAAAGAAGTTCTCGAATGGTGAACGCATCCGCTTGGTCAAGCGCGCCCAAAAGAATGGTTACTTCGTCGAGCTTTGCGATCTAAGGACCTTCTCGGTGGACCGCATGGATATCCACCAGTCCAAGGAAACGCGTCAGGGCCAGCCGATCCGGGGTGTCTGTGTGTTACCCATTGAGGAACTCGGAGGAGTGCCGACCCGCTATCTCGAGCCAAAGACGCCGGAATGTGAGAACTACTGGATCGTTTCCTTTGGTGTTTTTCTACCGGAAACGGGTCATAAACAAGGCGATGTGACCGTCGATAAGCGCATGGTCGCCTACATCAATCTGAACCGGGTGGGCGAATACGCCTTCTATGGCACGATCCTTGGCCATGGCGCACATCTGGCGAACGGTGTCATGGACCTGTGTCACCACCACATCGTCGAGATGCTTCTGGAAAAGCGCGCTGCCTGGGCGGCCAATCTGAGATACATTTGGTATGCGGGAATGGAAGATGGGACTCCCGGCCTCTATCAATGGAAGCGCCGATCCGGTTTCAAACCACATCGTTTCTATGCTCGGCAGCGCGTTTCAGAGTGTGCTATGGCGGCGACTAGGGAATGATCGAAGCGAGATTAGGCAAGCTCGACGTCACACCGCCTCGCCCCGTCCCGCTGGCGGGGTTTGGGAGCCGGCGAGAACCCCACGCATCGGTGACTGCACCGCTTGAATTGAATGCCGCGTTGCTCCAACAGGGCGACTGCACGCTGCTTATCATTTCTGGCGATTTTTTATATTTTTCACCCTCCCTTCGCAGTCGGATTATCGAACGATTCGGCACCACACTGGGTCTGCGGCAGTCGCATGTGCTTCTGGTGGCGAGCCACACCCATTTCGCACCCGGTCTCGATCCATCGAAGCCCTTATTAGGAGCAGTTGACCCAGACTACACGCACTTCCTCGAAGAGGGGCTGGAAGAGCTGGTGGATCAATTGGCAAAGGCTGCATCAGTCCGAGTCACGGTTCGGCACGGGCGTATTATGTCAGACCACAACACAAACCGGCGAGTGGTCGACCTTGATGCCGAGGGGCATCCGATCGTGGACTATCATCGTTCCGATCCTGGCGGGCCACGCGATCCTTGGCTGGACGTGCTACGCTTCGACGACGAACAGGGGCAACTTCAGTGTGCCGCTGTCCGCTATGCCTGCCACCCAATTTCTTCTACCCATTTGAATAGTGTCGGCCCGGATTTTCCTGGCGTCATTCGCGATACGCTGCGCCAACATGCCGGAAAACGCGACCTTCCCGTCCTTTTCCTTCAAGGATTCGCCGGACAATTGAGGCCCGAGGTCGGGACCTCGCATACGGCCGGGAGCGCAATGCTCAGGGTCGGACAGGGGCTCGAACCGGTGCCGAGATCGGTCTTCACGGAAGGTCGGTGGGCGCACTGGGCCAAGTCTCTTGCTGTGAACGCATGCACTGCACTCGAAGCCGCGGCGACCGCTCCGGCTTCTACGCCAATGCTGACTGCAGGTGAACGGTCCATTCCCTTAAGCAGTCTGATCAACGGCCTTCCCATCGGGCATGAGGATGATGCACTGGGTATTCAAATCATTACCTTGACACCCTCCATTGTACTGGTGGCCATTTCCGCCGAGCCTACATCGGGATGGGCTGACATCGTCAGCGACCTTTTACCGGGTAAAACGGTTCTCGCAGTCGGTTACGCCAACCATGTGTTCGGCTATCTGCCAACCGACCGCGAGGCTATGCAGGGCGGCTACGAGGTGGATGGCTTCATTCGCTTTTTTAGCCTAGACGGTTCGTTTGTCCCGGACTTCGCTGATCGCGTGCGACAGGATCTTGCGGAGCTGATCGCCCCATTTACAGATTCAACCGACACCAGGGCATATGCCAGCCACGTCACTCTACTCCGCAAGACCATCGACCAATTGTTGAACGAACGCGATCACCTCCGCGCTCAGATGCTGCGGGATCGCAGCGCGAGCAAGGCCGCCGTGAATTTGGCGGAGGCGCGGCTTGCTGGAGCAGAGGCCCGCTCCGAACAATTGATTGCGGCGGCGGCCCAGATGCGCGAGCAACTTCGAGCCACCCTGGATGATATCGGTCAGCGGAATGAGGGCCGCGCGAAGATGAAATAACCTCGGCAACCCGATCAATCAGGCAGGCCGCGCGATGCATGGCCGATCTGCCGCTGCTAGTACCGTGAGCAGCGGGAGTAACCGCAGAGGCAGGGAGTATTAAACTCTGGTCTTCAGAGCATCTGTCAGGCGATTCACCGGGCTCGTCCGTGCGATTGGAATTGGGCCGGCCACCGGATTTCGTCGCGATTGGGTGCCAATCGATCGAGCGCCGGATGCGTTGCGAACGCGGGATGTCCTGATCATCCAGCCGAGCGGCATTCGCTACCGCGCACGCGTCCTAAAGATCGCCCGTACCCTGCTGAACAGTGGACGATCCGTCACGTTCTTCACCAAGATGCCGCCCGGCACAGGCCTAACCGAAGTGCACGTCGATTACGCCGAAGGCTGCCCGATCTTACTATTTCCAGACGCTCACGACTTTATTGCGGCTGCGCGCACCAAGGTGCCTGCTTGGAACTGGGCCTTTATGGTTCAGTATCTGCAGACTGCGATGTGGCACTACGCCCGACAGCTAAGGCCGCGCTATATCCACACGTTCAACAGCGCAGCGATCGGCATCGGACATAACTTTCGCAACCGCCTTTCGCTGGAAAGCACGGCTCCTGCCTGGTTCCATGATTTTCCGGAATACACCGCGGGCCACCGTTTCACTGACGATCGCCGCCGCGACGGCGGTTCCGACGACGAATGGCAACAGACGGTTATCGGTCATGAGGCGAAATATGCTCGGTTTCCCGATGCATGTTTCACCGTTTCAGATGAGATCGCCTCTCTCTTGCAGTCGGAGTACGGGCTGGAAGCACCGCCGATCGTGTTGCTTAACGTGCCGCGGTTGAGCGATTTCAATCCAGCGCACACTCCGACGATCCGGAGAACGCTCTGCCTTGCTTCCGAGACACCGCTCTTCGTCTATTCAGGCGGCGTCACCCCGCTGCGCGGGGTTCATACGCTCGTTTCGGCTCTCGAAGGCGTCCCCGAAGCTCATGTTGCTCTGATGACGAGCACGAGGTCGCCCTATCTTGCTTCGCTGATAGACGACGCAAGGCAGCACGGTGCCTTCCGGCGCCTACATGTCTTGCCCTATGTGGAACCGGAGTTCATTTCGAGCTTCCTGCGCGACTCAACCGCCGGTATTCACCCTCTGACCCATTACAGCAATGCTGAGGTCGCCCTGCCCAACAAGCTATTCGACTACCTTCACGCCCAAGTCCCCGTGATTGTGAGCGACGTCCGCGCAATGGCGCATTTGGTCTCGCAACGTGGATTCGGCGCAGTATTCAAGGCCGACGACTCGAACGACCTTGCTCGGGCTCTCAAACAGGTTATACGGGATCGCGCTAGGATTGCGAAACGGATCGGTGATAATGAAAAGTTCTTGAGAACCTATAGTTGGGAAGCGCAGGAACAACGGCTTCTGTCAGTTTATGACGCTGCGGACCGGCGAATTGCCCAGCCCATTCAGAGGGGTGCCGAGGGAGCAACCTCGAGCAAGTAACTGATCCGCCACGGGGGATGTGGCTGAATAGAGATCAAACAGTCCCGGATAGAGATGGGTACCACCTTGACTTGCCTGCTCCTAAGTGCTTGCTATCCGTAAGATTTTGGGATTCCGATGGCAGAATGGCCAATATCCAGCAACCCGGCGACGGCACCGAGCAAGAGCAGATTCTGAGCCGGGCTTACAGCCTGCTGGCGGAGCATGGCATGGCCGAGGCTCAGTCCCTGCTGGCCGCGCTCCCGGAGAAAACTCCCCGCTATCAACGCACGCTGCTTACCGCATTGGTTGCAGTCGGCAATCGTGATTGGCCCCAGGTAAGATCGCTGTTCTTTAGGACTTTGCCAATACCGGCATCCGACCTCACTGGTGCCTGGCTTGCCGGCCGGTGTCTGGGGTTGTGCGAGCCGAGTTGGGCAGTTCCCTACCTGATGGCGATTGCGCGGCATAAAGGGCCCGACCTCACCAGCACCGAGAGTTACCGCATCGGGCGGATCGCGCTGGCGGGGGGCGCATGGAAGGAAGCGGTCGCGGCATTTGAGCATGCCACCCGATGCGACCCACAGATGCTTCCTGCACGCCTCTGGCAGGGTATTGCGGAATTCCGAGGCGGAAAGTGGGATGCCGCAATTGCCACCCTTAGGTCAGTCGTCCAACTCATGCCTCACTCAGCGGAAGCCGTCGGATTCCTGGGCTTTGCCCTGATGCTCGCCGACGAAATGGATGAGGCCGAGATCCTGATGCGGCGTGCGCTTGATCGTGCTCCGTACTGGTTCGAGGCGCGCGTGCGCATGGGCGATCTGCTGTTGCGTACTCTGCGCTTTCGCGAGGCTCAGGACTGGTTTGCCGCCTTCGCTGCCGATAATCCGCAGAGCCAGTGGGTGCAGTATTTTCACAGTCGCGCGCAGCAGTGCGCGTCGCGCGAGATGCATCCCCTGAGGGACGCAGAACGTGCACTACAACGCCTGGAAGCTGACAACGAAGGATATAATTTCATTCCGTCCGGAATTTCCGCCGGATGGTATGTCGTCGGCAGCGCCTATCTACTCGCCCGGGACTACGATCGGGCAATTCTGTCCTTGGAGCGCGCGGTAGAGCTGTCGCCCCATCGGGCGCACTACCGGCTACGACTGGCGACAGCTTTGTTCGAGCTCCGGCGCTTCACAGAAGCGCTGTCCGTGCTGCAAACAAAGAGTTTTGCCGACACACGTGTATACGCGCCGGCGCTGTTGTTGCAGGGCCTGTGTCATCTCGAACTGAATGACGTTGCGCAGGCGCTCTCGGCTTTCCAGGAGTCGGTCAAGGCGGATCCGATGAGCGCTGAGGCTTTCGTCGCTCTTGGTCGCACGAACTTGATACAAGGCGATCTAGAGCGCGCCGAGAGAGCACTGGCGACCGCGATCCGGATGAACCCTCGGCTCTCTTCCGTCAAGAATGCAGCTCACGCGTTAGAACTCGCGTTGCGGCGCCCCCTGGATGAAACCGCGGGCTGGGAGCCGCTACAGGAATTTTCTATTCCGCCCGAATTCGCCTTGAACCTTGCCGACGAACGCCTTGGCCAAGCACGCTCTTTATGGGCCGGCGTCCTGTCCCATTCCCGAGCCATCCAGGCGGTCATCCGACGCGAAATGCTTGGACGGTATGGTCGAAACGAACTGGGCTACATCTGGGCGATTTTGCAGCCGATCCTTTACGCGGCAACTCTGGAGGCCATCTACATGGTCGCCCAAAAGCCGATGCCACTCGGGGTGACGCTCGAGCAGTTTCTCATCACCGGAATTGTGCCGGTGGTCTGCTTCTTCATGAACATCGAGACCAAGGTCACTCAAGCCATCAATGCGAATAAGAACCTGCTTTATTTCCGAGAGGTCACCACCCTGAACATCATGGTCGGCGCCTGGCTGTTGGAATTTCTGACTGCCGTAACCGCAACCCTCGTCATTCTTTGTGGACTCTATCTTGCCGGACAGCACTTCACGATCAAGGACCAGTTCGAGGTGCTCGCCGCGCTA
>DASZZA010000822.1:0-3551 GCA_035545135.1 Lacipirellulaceae bacterium
ACTATCGGAATCACTCAACATATGCAGTGTTCCACGCGTCGTTGCCAGCAGTTTTAATTTCGCGTCTTACGATGAGCACGATGGACGATCATCAGCGAATTGTCATCACCGGCATCGGGCTCACGGCGCCGAACGGCAATACGCTGCCAGAGTTTCGCGACGCGCTACTTAACAGCCGCAGCGGTGTGCGGAAGTATGATATCCGCTACGTGGGTGAAACGCTCGCCGGCGTTTGCGAGTTCGACGAGCTGAAGTATCAGAAGCGCAAAGAGGTTCGCCGCGGCACGCGGGCTGGCAGCATCGGCATTTATTGCGCGCATGAAGCAGTGGCCGACTCGGGGATCGATTGGGCCAACATCGATCGCGAGCGCGTGGGGGTTTACATCGGCGTCACCGAGCATGGGAACGTCGAAACGGAAAACGAGATCTACGAGATCAAAGGGTACGACTACGACACGTCGGTGTGGTCGCACCACCACAATCCGCGGACCGTGGCCAACAACCCGGCCGGCGAGATTACGCTCAATATGCGCATCACCGGCCCGCACTACACAATCGGCGCGGCATGCGCCGCGGGCAACGCCGGAATGATTCAGGGCGCACAGATGTTGCGGCTGGGCGAGTGCGACGTGGCGATCGCGGGCGGCGTGTCGGAGAGCATCCGCACATTCGGAATTTTTGCCGGCTTTGCCAGCCAAGGTGCGCTCGCCAGGCACGAAGACCCTACGAAGGCATCGCGCCCGTTCGATATGGACCGTAACGGCATTGTTGTATCCGAAGGCGGCTGCCTGTACATCCTCGAGCGATTGGATGATGCGAAGCGGCGCGGTGCCAAAATCTACGGCGAGTTGATCGGATACGCGATGAATAGCGATGCCAGCGATTTTGTGTTGCCGAATCCGCAGCAGCAGGCCCGCTGCATGGAGATGGCGTTGCGTAGCGCGCGGCTCAATGCGGAAGACATCGACTTGGTCAGCACGCACGCCACAGCCACCGACAGCGGCGATGTGCAAGAGTGCATTGCGCTACGGCAAGTGTTCAACAACGGGGCCCAGCCGGCCGTGAACAATACAAAGAGCTTCATAGGTCACGCGATGGGGGCGGCCGGCGCACTGGAGTTGGCCGGCAATCTGCCGGCGTTTGATGACGGCGTGTGCCACCCCACGATCAACGTCGATCGGCTCGACCCCGAGTGCGAACTCCCCGGGCTGGCGATCAACGAACCCCGCGTGAGGAAAAGTATCCGCTATATCCTCAACAACTCATTTGGTATGCTGGGGATCAATTCGGTGGTGATTATTGGGAAGGTTTAACAGCAATTTATCGACGAGATAACAGGATTGGCACGATATACAGGATGCGACTCTTTTGGAAAGTAAACCTTTGAGTTTTATCCAGTTGATCCCACAAATCCTGTAATCCCGTCTAGCTTGTTTGGTAAGGAGAAACGACGGAATGACGCCGGCCGAGATTAGAGAAGAAGTTTTAGATATTCTCAAGGACATTGCTCCCGATGAGGACTTGTCGCAGCTTGATGATGATAAGCGGTTCCGCGAGCAGCTCGAACTCGACAGCATGGATTTTCTGGACATTGTGATGGAGCTTCGCAAGCGCCATCGCATCCAGATTCCAGAAGACGACTACATCAACCTGGCCAGCATGAACAGCACGGTCGCGTACCTGGAGCCGATGATGCGCGACATCGAGCGCGAGAAGGTGTGAACGAGTTGCGAGCGGCGAGGCGCGAGATTCAAGTTCTGTGTTCTACGTAGGCCTCGCGCCTCGTTACTCGCGCCTCGCAACTCCCATGTACGACACGATCATCATCGGCGCGGGGATGAGCGGGCTGGCCGCGGGAATTCGGCTGGCGTATTACGACCAGCGGGTGTGCATTCTTGAGCGCCACTACACAATCGGCGGGCTGAACTCGTTCTACCGCCTGCGCGGACGCGACTACGACGTCGGCCTGCACGCCGTCACCAATTTCACGCCGAAAGGCACGAAGACCGGGCCGCTCGCGCGCCTTCTGCGCCAATTGCGATTGCGGTGGGACGATTTCGCTATCGCGCCGCAACTTGGGTCGGAAATTGCTTTTCCGGACGTCCGCCTTCGATTCGACAACGACGCGAATACGCTTCGCGACGAAATAGCCACAGCATTTCCACGGGAAGTCGACAACTTCGATCGCGTCACTCAGGAGATCGTCGACTACGACGAATTGAGTGAGTCGCACGCGGGAATTTCGGCGCGCGAAGTGGTGAGCTCCATCATCCGTGACCCGGTGTTGGTCGAAATGCTGTTTTGCCCACTCATGTTCTACGGCTCGGCGCGCGAACACGACATGGATTGGGGCCAGTTCTCGATCATGTTCCGCAGCATCTTCTTGGAAGGACTCGGACGGCCTGCGGCGGGTGTGCGGCTGATTCTCAAGCATTTGGTGCGAAAATTTCGCGCCTTGGGCGGCGAGCTGCGTTTACGCAGCGGGGTCACGCGGTTAGGCGTCGACAACGGCCGGGTTACGCGAGTCGTGCTGGAAAACGACGAAGAGCTCGAAGCCCGCAACTTCGTTTCATCGGCCGGTTGGTCTGAGACGATGCGGCTGTGCGACGATGGACAGCTGGTCGTTACCTCGCGCGCATCGGGTCAATTGAGCTTCTGCGAAACCATCGCGACGCTCGACGCGCTGCCTGCCGACATTGGCCACGATCGCACCGTCACGTTCTTCAACGATCACGACAAGTTTGTCTGGCAAAAGCCCGAAGTTCTGTGCGACGTACGAAGCGGCGTCATCTGCTCGCCCAATAATTTTGCGTATGACTCGCCGCTCGATGACGGTACGATGCGCGTCACCGTGCTGGCCAATTTCGATCGGTGGCGAGCGCTTGACGAGGAAACGTATCGGCTCGAAAAGCTGCGTTGGTACGATCGAGTCACCGAGTCGGCCGTGCGGTTCGTGCCCGATTATCGCGGTCACGTGATTGATACCGATATGTTCACGCCCACCACAATCGTGCGCTACACCGGCCACGACAACGGCGCTGTGTACGGCGCGCCGGACAAACAACTCGACGGCTGCACGCACTTGAAAAACCTTTTCATCTGCGGTACCGACCAGGGCCTCGTCGGCATCATCGGCAGCATCACCAGCGGCATCGCGATGGCGAACCGCCACTGTTTGCAAGCGAACCGGCCGATATAATAGAAGGACGCATGGCTCCGCTATGTGTAGAGGTGTGAATAAATGGCCATCGATATTCGCGAAATCGAGCTCACCGAAGAAAAAAAACGGCGCATTGCCGAGTTGGCCGAGGAGACCGGCCGGCCATGGCGCGAAGTGCTCGACGAACAAGTTGCCGATGTTGCGAGCGGTGACAAGTGGAATTGGTCCTATACGGATCGTTACATCGAAGACCCGGCGAAACGACGAGAATACTTCCACCAATGGCTCGCGCGACAAACACCTCACAGTCCCAATTTCGATGATAGCCGCGAGAGTATCTATTTCGGCCGTGAGTGAGAATTGCCATCACACCGCGAAGCGGTTTCACTCC
>DASZZA010000823.1:0-3670 GCA_035545135.1 Lacipirellulaceae bacterium
CGAAGAGACGTGGTATTACACGATATAACCTAACGCCCCGATGTCGCGACCTAAATTGCGGCCGCACCTCCGGCAGGATTTTTCGCCCGATGTTTCGCAGGTCCTTCCGCCATTGCAAGGTTGTGCGCGGAATTCACCAAGCCTACGTGCGAGAACGCTTGTGGAAAATTCCCTAGCAAGCGCTTTTCTTTTGGATCGTATTCTTCAGAAAGTAAACCGACGTCGTTGCGGATAGAAAGTAGCCGTTCGAACATCTCCGCCGCCTCGTCGTTGCGTCCTTGAAGGGCCAGGTTGTCGACGTACCAAAAGGAGCAAGGCAGAAACGCTCCCTCGCCGGATGGTAATTGTTCCACGACTTTTTGCGTGGCATACCGGCGCACAAAACCGTCGTGTAGCAAGCTTCGTTCAATCGCGTCAACGGTCCCCTTCACGCGCGGATCGTCGGCCGGCAGAAATCCGACCAGCGGCATCATAAGCAAGCTGGCGTCGAGTGCGTCGCTCCCGTACGACTGCACAAACGAGCCGAGTTCGCGGTTAAAGCCTTGTTCGCAAACCTGTTTGTGGATCGTCTCTCGAATCTGACGCCACCGATCGATCGGACCTTCGAAGTTTCCGGATTCGAGCGCCTTGATTGCGCGATCAAACACGACCCATGCCATGAATTTCGAATTGGTAAAATGTCGTTGGGGGCCCCGCACTTCCCAGATGCCGTTGTCGGGCCTCGCCCAAGCTTCTTCCAGAAAACGAAAGATCGACATTTCGAGTTGCCAGCTTGGATCGTCTTGCCACAAACCTTTGCGTCGACAGACGTGGAGCAGATCAATGACTTCGCCGTAAACGTCCAGTTGAAACTGCTTATAAGCGGCGTTTCCTAACCGTACGGGACGCGAATTCTCGTAGCCTTCCAGCCAATTCACTTCTTGTTCGTCTAGCCGCCGCGAGCCTAAGACGCTGTACAGAATCTGCAATTCCGACGGGTGACCAGCAACGGCACGAAGCAACCAATCGCGAAAATGTTTCGCTTCCTCCTGATATCCGTTGCTGATCAACGAATAAAACGTGAACGTGGAATCGCGAATCCAGCAGAAGCGGTAGTCCCAGTTCCGCACGCCGCCGATTTTTTCGGGTAGCGATGTCGTTGGTGCTGCCACCATGCCACCTGTCGGTGCGAAAGTAAGGGCCTTGAGCGTGATCAGCGACCGCTTCACCGCGTCTCGCCAAGGCCCGTCGTAGTTGCAGTGGGAAGCCCACTCTTTCCACCATGTTTCTGTATGTTTTATTGCCTCTTTTATTTTGGTGCGCGGCGGTGGCGATTCATGCGATGCGTACCACGTGAGAACGAACGGCACCTCCTCACCGGCGGAAACGGAGAACTCGGCCACCGTCGTGAACGACTTGCCTTTGAGCTCCACGGGAGTATCGAGCATCAGCGAGTCGGGCCCGGCGATTGCGCGGATGCCGTTCTCCGAACGCTGCACCCACGGCACGATTGACCCGTAGTCGAACCGAATGATCAGCTCCATTTTCATGCGCACTTTACCCCGCCTGCCAACGACGACTCGGACAAGATCCACCTTGCCGTCGCGGGGCGGCATGCAGTCGATGATCGTTACGGCGCCGTCCGCATTTTCTAAGTCTGTTTCCAATATAAGCGTGTCGCCCCGGTACCGACGTTGACATTTCGTCGGCGAATCCGCAGGGCACAACAGCCATCTCCCATTTTTCGGCGTACCCAAGAGAGCCGCGAAGCACGCGCCCGAATCAAACCGCGGGAGGCAAAGCCAGTCAATCGACCCGTCGGTGCCAATGAGAGCGGACGTGTGGCAATCGCCGATCATCGCGTATTGATCGATAGGCAATGACATAGGTCTCCTATTGATATTTGACTGAGAAATGCGCCCACCGCTGGGCTATCGGCCATCGGCTTCGAGGCAAGGATGCCGCGTGCGGGATGCAGGGGCAGGCGAATTCGGTGAACGCTTTGTCCCCGCCAGCCGCGTCCTGCATCCCGCATCCTTTGACCTCGATAGTTGATCGCCTCGTCTCCAAATAAAATGCGACAAATTAGCATGCAACCGCTGCGCCGAGTTAGCCGATTTTTGCTCCAACGAACGGTTCCAAACGTGGGACTTGATCCCACCTACCGCGATTAAGTTCCGACTCATGCCCGTTTCCAACCTGAGTCGGCGCATAGCATCTCTTCAGCTTGAATCCGTCTGCGGTGTCTTAGCCGTCAGGGTGGACACAAATTGTCCGGTCCCGGTGGCAACGCTTGTGTTAACTCGTGCGCTACACCGTCGCCTCACTGTTCGTATACCGTATCGCGTTCATATCGGACGCGAAACGGAACAAACGTTGCATACCACCGTCCTATTCCTTTCATCCATTTATCCCTCCACAAAATCGGCGTCATGCGTGCCAGATTGGCGGTGCTGTTTGAACGAAGCTGCGATTGGAAAACGCGTTTGGGCGATCCCGGAAGGCTTTATCCCTCCGACAAGCAACGGACCCTCCCCACAGATGACGAGCCACGAGGCCGCATGCATCCTCAACGCCGGCGACGATGATGCCCATGTCGAATTGATGGTGTATTTCGAAGAGAAGGAGCCGGCGGGGCCTTACGCATTGACGGTTCCCTCAAAGCGAACCCGCCATTTTCGGTTCAACGATCTGACCGCTCCGCAGCCAATCCCCGAAGGCACAAACTACTCGTCGGTAATTCGATCCGACGTGCCGATCGTCGTGCAACATACGCGGTTGGATTCGCGCCAAGCGGAAAACGCTCTGCTATCCACCATCGCGTTTCCCGGACCCGAGTAGCTGGTAACTGGATGGTTCCGCGCGCAGTTACGTACGCATGCAAAAAGGAAAACGGCCATGGCCAATACAGTAAGTGATTTTATCTTGCAGCGACTCACGGAATGGGAAATCAGTCGCATTTATGGCTATCCCGGCGACGGCATCAACGGACTAATGGGCGCGATGGATCGCGCGGAAGACCGCTTCCAATTTATCCGCGTCACCCATGAAGAAATGGCCGCATTCATGGCTTGCGCTCATGCGAAATTCACCGGCGAAGTCGGCGTATGCATGGCAACGTCGGGTCCGGGGGCCATTCATCTGCTCAACGGACTGTACGACGCGAAGATGGATCACCAGCCCGTGGTGGCTATTGTTGGCCAGCAAAAGTTAGCCGCGCTCGGTGGATCGTATCAGCAAGAGGTTGACCTCATCTCGCTCTACAAAGATGTCGCCAACGAATACGTGCAGATGATCTGCACACCCGAATCGGCCCGGCACATCATCGACCGCGCCATTCGCATCGCTCGCGCCGAACGCGTTGTGACGTGTGTCATCGTGCCGAACGACATTCAAGAAATGGAAGCCGTCGAGTCGCCGCCGCACGCCCACGGAACCGTTCATTCCAGCACCGGCTACTGTCCACCTCGCGTCGTTCCTACGGATAGTGAGCTCGATCGGGCGGCGGAGATTCTCAACGATGGTGAGCGCGTCGCCATGCTCATTGGCGCGGGCGCAGCGCGGGCTGCGAACGAAGTCATCGAAGTGGCCGACATCCTCGGCGCCGGCGTCGCAAAAGCGCTGCTTGGCAAGGCGGCCCTGCCGGACGATTTGCCGTTCGTCACCGGCGCGATCGGTTTGTTGGGTACCG
>DASZZA010000824.1:0-5075 GCA_035545135.1 Lacipirellulaceae bacterium
GGATAGAATCCGATAAAGGCGTCTGCGCCCACATCCTCCGCATGGCGCGCAAATGCGGCGTTCAACTTCGTTGAACCCTGCTGAGGACCCGCCAGGATGACGAAACAACGGCCTTTGGCGGCCCTGGCCACCGTCTCGTTCATCTTGCGGATTTCGTCGTCCGTCAGAAGATTGAACCGGGAGGTCCCTACCGTCGTCATTACGGCCGGGACACCCACGCTGGCCAGCATGTCGACATATTTGGCTACCGCATCGCAATCGAGGGCACCGTCTTCCTTAAATGCGCTGAGGATCGGATAAATTGGCCCTTCGATCCTCCGGAGACTTGCATTTCTTTGGGAGCGCATGGTTCGAAGCTCAGCGAAAGCGCGTTCAGATATTACGATTCGGTGCGCGCGAGGATCAGACGCGAATGTCCGACGACCTCTCTCACGATACGACAAATTTCATCCACGTCTGCCGTTGTCAAGTCGTTCGACATTGGCAAGCACAGACCGGTGGCCGCAAGCTGCGTGGAAACCGGGAATTCAGAATCCGCGCCCGCGCTAACGTGGAACGCCGGCTGGCCGTGCAGGGGCGGGAATACAGGACGCGTGTCCACGCCGTGGGCTTGCAGTCGCGCGGCGAGGATATCTCGATTCATGTCTTTTCCGTTCGGAACAACTCGAATGCAATAAAGCCAGAAAATGGATCTCGCCCAGGATGCCTCCGTCGGAAGGATGATGCCCTCCAAGTTTGCAAGTCCGTGCTGATAGCGTTCAACACACGCTCGCCTGCGCTCCAGGAAAGTGCCGATCTGCTCGAGTTGGGCGACGCCGATTGCGGCCTGCACATTCGTCATCCGATAATTGAAGCCCGGTTCCAGATGCCAGTAACGCCGCGATTTCTGCATTCCATGATCGCGAAGAAGCTCGACATGGGCTTTGAGCTTCGGGTCGTTTCCTGTGACCATACCCCCTTCGCCAGTGGTGATGACTTTGTTGGCGAAGAAACTAAAGCAACCCAGGTCGCCGATCACTCCGGTATTTTGGTTCTTGTAGGTCGCACCAAGCGACTCGGCACAATCCTCAACAATCTTCAGGCCGTGTTTGCCCGCGATAGCAAGGACGGGATCCATATCGGCCGGGTGTCCGTACAGATGAACCGGCATGATGGCTTTCGTACGCGGCGTAATTGCGCGTTCCAGCTGGGCCGCATCCAACGCCCACGTCTCGGCATCGACATCCACAAATACCGGACGCGCGCCCGCGTGCAGAACCGCGTTGGCGGAGGCGCCAAAGGTCAGATCGGGCACAATCACCTCATCGCCGCTTCCAACGCCCGACACAAGCAAGGCCAAGTGTAGGGCACATGTGCCGTTCGACACCGCCAATGCCCACTCTGCGCCGACGTATTCTGCAAAATTGCGTTCGAATTGGCTTATGTACTGCCCTTGAGACGACACCCAATTCGTATTGATGGCATCCGATACGTACTTGAGCTCATTGCCACCAAGCGAAGGAGCAGAAACCGGGACGCGCCAGAGCTCCGCCCAAGACAGCATGTCCACGGGCTGCCCGCGTGAGTTCAGTATCGGCAGGTGCCTAATCGTCGGAGAGAGAAGTTTCAAATTCTCAGAGCGCTCAGCCGTCGCCTTGCCCCAGGTGAAATCCCGAGTCATCACGTTCGCCGCAGGCGAATCCAAACTGCTTCCAGACAGTACGGCACGACGAACGTTACCGTCAGTGATAACGCCCTGCATGACACCGTCGGCATCAACGAGAAACACTGCGCCAAGCACGCCCTCATTTAATCGCATCATGACGGACCGGAGGTCAGATTCCACCGGCATCAGATTGCGTTCGATATTGTTCGGTGTCGGTTGAGTCGCCACTTCACAACCTCATTGCGTCAATGATTGTACGATTTCGACTTGTCGCCGCAACCCATCGACGTCCAAGCCATAAACTTCGACGACAATGGGGACAGAGCAAAAATCCTTCAATTGATCTGCGAACCAGTCATCGGGTCCAAACGGCTTATTGCTGTCACGGGTCCCGTCGTTACCGCTCAGATGGAGAGCCCGAACAAAGGGGGCAGCATCATCCAAAAACCTTCTTCGATCAAAGCCCAGCGCGGCAGCCGATACATTAGCATGGCCCACATCGACAAGCAGTCCGACATTCGTCCGTGCCACATCTCTGACAAACTGCATGGCCTCGTCCGGAGACGTCATCAGCAAAGGATCCCGACCCACGCGATTCATGAATCCGGCGGTGACGACATTGTTTTCGAACAAGAGATCGATTCCGAGATCTTTGGCTTCATCGGCGAGGAGAACTGCCGTCTCCACCATTCTCCGGTAAGCCTTTGCGCGATCAAATTTCGCTTCCGCAAAAGCCGCCGCCTGCATTTCCGGTTTGCCTAGCATATCCGGCGTGAGGCTTACGGCGAACCCGGCATGCATGGAATGAAATGGGGCGCCGACCGCAGCGGCAATCGACATAGCCTCGCGCGCCATGCTCATGCTGGCTTTCTTTGTATCAGCGTCGTCGCTTGCGACGTTGAGCACGAACGATTGGGGGGGCGGAGGAAAATAGTTGTGCGTCAGGAACTCCACACCTTCCGCTCTCGCCGAAAGAATTTCATCGAGCATGGTATCAGCGCGTGTCAAACCTGCAGTCAACTCAATATGCCGAACGCCTGCACTGGCTGCGAGGGCCACCACGTCCGGCACCGTTCGGCCCGGGAGCGCGTGACTGCTGACGAAAACGCTCACACCAACACCTTTTCCATGATCAACTGGGAATCGGGACTTTTCCCAATTTCGACAAAGCCTTGGCCTGAATAAACTCTGTAGGCCGCAGTGTTCTCCGGATAAACCTTGAGCATAAGGCGAGTATACCCATTTCGACGGCACCAATCATAGGCGTCCTCAAGGGCTTGCCGGGCCAAACCTCGCCCGGCGCAGGAGCTCCGAATGTAGATGCCAAAGGAAGGCCTTTGGTATCCTTCGTCCAAGCCACGCAAGCAGTAAAACCCGGCCAGTTCCGTGCCCTGCCAAATGCCGGCATATCGGTCCTTTTTTGCCCGGGACGACTGCCAGGTCAGACTGCGAGGACTGCGAAACGCGGTTAGATAGTGGAGATAGCCTTCAGGCTCTTGCGCCATCAAGGAATCGAGGACCATAGCGCTGTCCCGATCGATCTCCCGGATGCTAGTTGCGCTCGGCACCCAAAGCTCCAATGTCCGACCAATCCAGTTGCTCGCCCGCCTCAATATCGCGAGTGAGTGAGCGGCCAATGAACTGCGAAGCAAAAGCGGCGGGAATGCCGCTCGCGGGCCGACGAAAGTCTAGGTCGCGAAGCGCGACTCTGGTTCCGGCTCTAAGCGCATGGGCTGCAACGATGCTGCGCCGCATGCCGAGCATGTTTCTTCTTTCGCTCTGGCTCGGCTCTTTCAGAGAATTGCCTAGGGACTTTCGCGCATCGCGCAATTCCCGAACTAGGGCTGCGAACTCGTGCTGCTCCATCGATGTTGAATGATCGGGCCCCGCCATCTTCCTATCGAGCGTAATATGTTTCTCGATCACAGTCGCGCCGAGCGCAACGGCCGAAATGCAGGCGGTGTAACCCGCCGTGTGATCGGAATATCCGACATTGACCCCGAAAGCGGAACGGATCGTCTCCATCGCGCGCAAATTGGCATCTTCAATTTTCGCGGGATAGTCGGTCGTGCATTGCAGGACGACATGCTCCGGACATCCCGACTCACGGATAGTCCGTATTGCGACATCCACCTCCGCCAAAGTGGCCATTCCCGTCGAAAGGATAAGTGGCTTCCCCTTCTCGGCTGCGTACCCGATGAACGCCGGTTCGGCGCAATGCAATGACGCCAGTTTGAATGCAAATACGTTAAGTGAATTGAGAAAGTCGATATCGTCAAAATTGTAGGGTGTAGAAAGGAATTCGATTCCGAGCGTCTTGCACAGTTCGATCAATTCGACGTGCAGTGCCTCGCTCATTTCGAGATTGCGAAGCATAGCAATCTGACTCTCTTTTGGGTCCGTTACGGCGAGCTGATATGCCGCCTTGGGTGCCATTGCGCTTGCCACCCTGCCGGCACGGAATGTCTGGAACTTCACGCAATCCGCACCCGCCTCTTTCGCGGCGTGGACTAGCTCTCGCGCAAGGTTAGCATCACCATTGTGGTTAACACCCGCCTCGGCAATTATAAATGGTGCCCGCGCAGGCGAAAAAACCGAGCTGCTTTTGGCCATAGTTCGCTCCGTTGCCCTGTATCCCTATGCCCACATTCTCCGATCCGTTCCAGCCTGTCCTATCGAGCAGACCAAAACCGGAATGCCATCGTCGCCAAAGGCCGCTTGGCAGACGGGACATCAGTCCTCCGATGGCGGTTTTCCGATTGCGATACCCTACCCAACTTATTAGTTTACCACAACTTTTTGGGGCTTCTTCTTGACCATGAATTCGGATCGCGAGGCAGGATCAAATGCAGGACATGTAGTGTCGCGCCAAGCTGCCCAAGGAGTGGAAAACACCTCCGAACTTCGCGAAATCTATAGACGCATGGCTGAGCCCTGGTCTCGCAGCGAGACCACCGATCTGCTGCATTCTGCGTTCGCACTAGACCGCCGGACTGCAGTAGTTTCATCGTTTGGCACGGAAGCGGCTGTACTGCTTGCCCTCGTGGCAGAAATAAAGCCGGACGCTGATGTAGTCTTTATCGATACCCTGCGTCATTTCGGCGAAACACACCGTTATCGCGAAAAGCTTTCCAGTGAACTTGGGTTGCGCAATATTCGCGTCGTGAGGCCGGATCCCGGAGTACTCTTGTCGACCGATCCTGATGAGATGCTATTTCGAGGCGACCCGGATGGCTGCTGTCGCATCAGAAAGGTGGAACCACTCCGGGAAGCTCTTAAAGATATCGAGATATGGATTACCGGCCGCAAACGGTATCAGTCGGATACCCGATCGGATCTGCGAAAAGTCGAGTGGGCTGGCGAGCGGATCAAAGTGAATCCACTGGCAGATTGGACTCAAGACCGGATAGTCGAAGAATTTCGCGTGCGA
>DASZZA010000825.1:0-11947 GCA_035545135.1 Lacipirellulaceae bacterium
TGGCCGCCCAAGTGTTTTTTCGAGCTAATGGCTTTAAGGCCACGAGCGTGCTGCACGAGTTCTACGACGACTCGCCGGAAGACGCCTACCTGATGCAGTTCTGCTGCCAGCCGGAGGAGGCCGACCTCATTCTGCCGATGAACCGGATCGATCGGTTGGCGGGGTGAGGCGGGTCGAGAGCTTAGGGTCAAGGGTCGAGGGTCAAGAGCCAGAAACCGAACCCGTATCCTCTGGCTCTTGGCTCTCGACCCTCCACTACAGCTCGATGATCGTAGGTTCCACCGCCGGTAGCTCTACTACCGCGATGCTGTGTGGATTCGCGCGATAAATCGCGCCGGGATTTAGTACGACGGTATCGCCATTTCGGTCGATGGCGGCGACGTGCGTGTGTCCGTAACAGACGAGCTGGTATTTGCTGTTGCTGATTGTGTCCCGGAATTGGCGGCGATCATGGCTGTGAAGGAGGGCGACTTTTACGCCGTCGAAATTCAGGTCGCCAAACAGAGTGTGGCACGTTTGGCCGGCCCGCTCGATCGCCGCTGCGAAGTCCGCGGTGTTTTCGTCGCAATTACCGAAGACGAAGTGCGCCGGCCAGGCGGCGAATAGCTCGACGACGGCCATCGAGCCGATGTCGCCACAGTGCAACACGGCGTCGATGTCGAGGCTTTCGAACATTCGCACGGCGGGCCGCGTGAGCTCGACGTGGCCATGCGTGTCGCTGATAACACCGAGTCGCACGAATCTGCTCCCACGCGCCATTTGGCGATTTAGCCCCCGGTCAATGACCGGGGGCTAAATAACGACCGGGGGCTAAGTATACAAGATATGTTCGAGTTCGGCGACGCGGTCGCGGAGTCGTTGTTCGACCTCGTCCGCGGACGAACCCTCGGCAAATACCGTGAGGACCGGTCGGCCGGCTTCAATCGGCGTTCCGGCCGGGGAGATGTCGGCGAGCGTCGGCCACGGGGTGCGGAGCGCTTCGTGAAACGTGAAATCGGCAAACGATTGGTTGATTTCTACGTCGCCTTTGGCGAACAGGATTGCTTTCCCGTGGAACGTGAGTTTGTTGTGAGCCCGGGCGTCCCCACCCCCGGCCGGGGCCGAGGACAGCCCGGCTCGCCGAGCGGAAGGTGAGCCGCCACATGCGGCCACGTGTGCGGCGAGTGCGCTGATGCCGGTAATCCGTTCGATGATTTCTACAGAGGCCGTGTAACGCGGATTGACTTCAATTGTCCAGATTTGCTGCTTGTCGTCGATAATGAAGTCGACGCCAAAGAGGCCGACCAATTCAAACTCGGCGGCGAGCACGTTCCCGACGTTGGCCAGCGCGTTGTGCACTGCGTCGGTGAGCGGCAGCGGACCGATTGAGCCCGCATATCGGAAATCGCGCCCCTCGAGCCACGGTTCGCCGATGAGTTGGCGAACGGTGCCGAGTAACTGCGCGCTTCCGTCCGCGGCAACGTAGACGGCGGCGCAGGGTGTGCCGTCAACACGCCGCTGGTAGACGGCGTGGTTTGATCCGTCGGCCTTCGTACTCTTGTCGCTCGGTTGTCCGCTCCATACCGTCACGCCGCTGCCGCTGGCGCCGCGACACGTTTTTACGAGCCAGCTTCCACCGGACGAAATCTCTTCAGTAATCGCGCGCGTTTCGGGAAACAGCAGTCCGGCGTTACGCAGTGCATGCGCCAGTGCCCACGGTGATCGAACGCGCGCCAGCACGTCGCCAGGATTTCCAAGTAACGTTGCGATCCACGCCATTTGATCGACGAGTTCGGGATGATTCTCGAGCGCGCCCGTGTACATCCAGGCAGGCGGCTCGATCGCGCGCAGCCAATCGACGAAGCCATCGGGATACGGAGAAATGCGTGTGGAGATTGCAATTTGGCGAAGGTCGGCGTCGGCGAATAGATCGGCCGCTGCGGGATGAAATCCGGCTCTCACGGCCGATGCGGCGGCCGATCGCGTACTGGCGCCGACGATGGCGAGCGGCTGTTTCACATGTAGAGTGGGCAATTGCCCAATATGTCGCACGGTGAGGTGTTGAATTGGTTGGCGGTGCCCACCCTTCTGCCGTTTCAGCAGCTACTTCTTCGGGCGTTCATACCGGCCGCGGAACTTGTCGGCCGGATACTTTTGGGCGTTCTTCAGCATCTTCGCACGAATCGCATTGGAAACATCCAGTCCCAACTCATTCGCCAGCGCGAACGAGTAGCCGATCACGTCGGCCAGTTCATCGCCGACCGCGGCCAACTTTTCCGGCTCATCAGCGAGCTGCCGCGAGGCCTCGGTCGTCAGCCACTGAAAGTGTTCCATCAGCTCGGCCGCTTCGATCGCCAGCGCCATGGAAACATTCTTGGGTGAATGGAATTGTGACCAATCGCGCTCGGCGACGAAATCGGCAATCAGCTTTCGCAGCTCGGCGACGGTGGTGGTGGCGTCGGAAAGGGCCATTGGCGACTTGTGCGGGCTGTTAGGTTCGTGCGCAGCTACGACGGTAGAGCGGCAGAGCAGGATCGGCTTGTTTAGCAATCGTTCGTGCTGCTGCTCTCCGGCTTTTCTCCGCAGGCGCTCTTCTTCAGAATCGCCGGCGGGCCGAGCTGCCGCGGTGGGTGGCACTCCTCATGGTATCGACGCCGGTAGCCATCGGCCAGATGGGCCATGATTTCTACTATAAGCAGATCAGCGCGTGTCATTACATGCCGCGCGCTGCGATTGCCGAGCGAACCGACCAACTCCTCGAGCACGTATACGTGGAGCTGCATAGTTTGTTGTGCTGAGACATCGGCCTCGGTAAGTCGGCTGGCAAGTTGCAACATTTCGTCAGCCAGATTGCCGGCACCCATGACCACGTACGCTCGCAGCATTTCGCGGTAGTGGGCGACGAGTCGCTCCGGCAATTCACATTTTATATTTTGGGGGTGGGATTTCAGTTGAACGGTATCCGCAATCTGTAATCCGCAATCGGCAGTTGAACTTGATTCGACTTGGTTTTCAGACAGGGTCCTGGCGCCATCCGCGTCTCGAATCTTTTCCAGTTCGGCGATTAGAGCTCGTTGTTCTCCCAGCAGACGCTCCGCCTCGTGATGTTCGTGAGCCAGTCTTTGCCGTTCGATTTGTACGAGCCGCCGATGTTCGCGCACAAGCTGGCAGCGTTCGATAGCGCGGGCGAATGTCCAAAGCAGCGATCGCGTGGTCGTTTCCGTAACACTGCAATACGCATCGGCTCCGACTTCGTAACAAAGCGCTGACATTTGTGCCGACGGCGCCTTACCGAGGACGATCATCGGCTCGTCCTGGCCGCCGGCGCGCAGGCCTTGCACGAGATCGAGCGCATCGAGCACACCCGGCTCATGACTGACCAGCACAGCGTCGAATATCTCGTCGCGCAGCTTCGCCAATCCGGCGGTCACGCCCACTGTTTCAACGAGGAGCACCTCGGCGGCGCAATCGGCGCGAAAGGCCTCGGCCAGCCATCCGCCAGTGCGATGAAGTGTGGTGATATGCAGCACCTTCATGCGCGCCGGCATCTGTCCCCAGATTTTCGGGACGTAGCGCTTGGCGCTATACTCGGTGGGTGTTTTGGCAGCAGGCATAATCGAATGCGCGCAGTGGGCTCAATTTAAGGCGACGGAATTTAACCTTGCGGTGACTGCACGTCAACGTCGTGGTCGATAGCGGGAATGGGGCCGTTGCCGTACAATCAAAACGAATCACGAACACCGTGCTAGCAGACCATGCGAATTGCCTATCTCGATTGTGCGAGCGGAATCAGCGGCGACATGACATTGGGGGCCGTGGTGGATGCTGGAGCCGATCTGGCCGCCATTCAAGCCGGGATCGATTCACTGGGCCTGCCGAGCTGCCGGCTTGTTGCCGGGGAAGTCAAGAAACAAGGCTTCCGGGCAACGCAGATTACAGTTGACCACGAACCTGAACGCAAGCACCGCCACCTGCACCAAATCAGGGCGATGATCGACGGCAGCGTCGTGAACACGCGGCAAAAGGAACTGGCGAAGCGAATCTTTCAAAAGCTGGCCGAGGCGGAGGCGAAGGTTCACGGAACAACGATCGAGAAGGTGCATTTTCATGAAGTCGGCGCGGTCGATTCGATTGCCGACATTGTGGCTTCGGCGATTGGCATCGATCTGCTTGGAATCGAACGGGTCGTTTGTTCACCGGTGCCGACGGGTCGAGGATCTATTCAGATTGCACATGGCCGGTGTTCGATTCCGGCGCCTGCAACAGGCGAGCTACTGCGCGGCGTGCCGCTGTCGCCGCTGGATGTCGAAGGCGAGTTGACCACGCCGACGGGGGCCGCGATTGTTGCCGCGCTGTCGAATGAATTTGGCCCATTGCCGGCGATGACGGTCGAGAGCATTGGCTACGGCGCCGGCCAGAAAGACTTTCCGCAACCGAACATTTTGCGCTTGTTTGTCGGCGCGGCCGCTTCGGCGACCGTGTCAAATGCCACTTCAACGCCCGATCATCGCCCGCGAACCGAAGCGATTGTGCTATTGGAAACGAATCTCGACAACGCGAGCGGCGAAATGATCGGGCACGCCATCGATCGACTGTGGTCGGCCGGCGCGCTCGATGTATCGATCACGCCGATTCAGATGAAGAAGGGCCGGCCAGGCGTGATCGTGAGCGTGCAGGCACGGCCGGCTGACGCCGAACAACTGGAAGCGGTGTTATTTGCTGAAACGCCGACACTCGGCGTGCGACGATCGACGGTCGTGCGAACGACATTGGCTCGTGAACAGGCGACAGCTCAAACTTTATGGGGACCCGTGACTGGAAAAGTCGCAATTCTTCCCGATGGCACGACGCGCTTCACAGCCGAATACGAGATCGCGCGCCGCATCGCGGAGGAGCGTGGTGCATCGTTGGCGGACGTAATCGCCGCATCGCAGGAAGCGTATCGCCGCAGTGCGAATGGGTAGTGCTATCCGAGCCGCGGACTTGTCGGCAGCGACCGCCGGCAAGCCGTCGGCTTGGACAGGAACTCAAGGCGTCGTATGGGGTGCAAGACGATCGACCGCCGATTCGATTGCCGCCAACCCCACCGCCGGCGCCTTACAGGCGAAGTTTTCACATACATAAAGCACCGGCCTGCCATCGGGCGAGTCTTTGCCGACGAATATGTCATTGAGTTGCTGCGATTGCGCCCCAGTTGGATCGGATGAGCTAGTATCACGTGCGGCAAAAACGGTGCGCGGCAAGTATCGACGATGAATGGCTGCGATCGCCTGCTTGGTATCGTCGCGTGTCATGTCACCGACCAGCACTAGCTCATTTGCAGGGCCGATGTAGCAGTCTAGAGCGAGCAGCATTTGGCCAGCAGCCATTGGTGCCCGCTGCATGATCGGAGCCGCGACGGCCATTGTTCGTTGGGCGGCGTTTAAATAATCGCTGCGTCCTAAAAGCCGTCCCAGTCGCAGGAGTACACTCGCGGCCAAGGCGTTGCCGCTTGGCGTGCTGCTGTCGGTAAGTTCTTTGGTACGCGTGATGAGTTGTTCGTGGTCGGAAGCCGTGTAGAAGAAGCCGGCGCCCGTCGGGTCCGCGAACTTGTCGAGCACGATATCGATCAGCTGCACGGCTGCATCGATGCACCGTTCCTTGAAAGTGGCTTCGTACAGACTCACGAGGCCGTTGGCGAGCGCCGTGTAGTCGTCCAGATACGCGTCGAGCTTTGCATGGCCGTTTCGCCACGAGTGGAGCAGGCGTCCATCCTCGCGGCGCATCCGCGAAAGGATGAAGCTGGCTACGTCATCGGCAACGATCACGTATTCGGGCTCGTTCAGGCCGGCCCCGATCCGCGCCATGGCATCGATCATGAGTCCATTCCAAGCGACGATCACTTTGTCGTCGCGATTCGGACGGATTCGCTTTTCACGGGCGGCGAACAGCTTCTCACGACTTTCAGTAAGCTCGGCCGCAAGGCCGTGCGAATCGCGGTGCAGGATGGCCGCACATTGCTCGAGCGTTTTTGGCAGGTGAAGGATATTCCGACCTTCGAAGTTGCCGATGTCGCTGACATCGTACACACGACAAAATGTGGCGGCGCGATCTGCGCCCAGCACATCATGGATTGCGGCCGGTGTCCAGGTATAGAATCGTCCTTCGTGGCCCTCGCTATCCGCATCCTCAGTGCTGTAGAACCCGCCGGCCGGGTTCGTCATGTCGCGGATGACGTAATTGAGCGTTTCACGGAGCACGCGGGCGTAATTCGCGTCGCCTGTGACGAGATAGGCGTCCAAGTACGCGTTCGACAAGAGCGCGTTGTCGTAGAGCATCTTTTCGAAGTGCGGCACGAGCCAGCGGGCATCGACCGAATAGCGTGCAAATCCGCCGCCCAAATGATCGTAGATGCCACCGGCTGCCATGCGGTCGAGCGTTAGCCGAACCATGTCGAGTGGGCCCTGCTGACGGGTGCGGTGCGAAGTGCGCACGAGCAGTTGCAGGTCCATAGGATGCGGAAATTTCGGCGCCTGGCCGAAGCCGCCGTAGGTGTTGTCGAACGTCCGGCGTAATTGGGCGACGGCAGAGTCGATGAGGTCGAGTGTCAGGCCATTCGCGTGGTGGCCGTTGCCGGCGACGCTAACCTTTTGCAACTCGGTCGTCAGTTGTTCGGCCGCGTCGAGTGCTTGCTGGCGGCGATTTTTCCACGCATCGATCACCGCCGCCAGAATTTGATCGAACCCGGGCATGCCGCCCGAGCCATGCGGTGGCCAGTACGTTCCGCCGTAAAACGGTTTTAAATCCGTCGTGAGGAAAACGCTCATTGGCCACCCACCGTGGCCGGTGAGCATCTGCACTGCATTCATGTAGATTTGGTCCAAGTCGGGCCGCTCTTCGCGATCGACCTTGATGGCGATGAAGTTTTCGTTGAGTACGCGCGCGATTGACTCGTTCTCGAAGCTTTCGTGCTCCATCACGTGACACCAATGACAGGCCGAATAGCCGATCGATAGAAAGATCGGCTTCTCTTCGCGCCGCGCCCGTTCGAGCGCCTCGTCGCCCCACGGATACCAGTCCACCGGATTGTCGCGGTGCTGAAGCAGGTAGGGGCTCGATTCATTGGCGAGACGATTAGGCATCGTAAATAATTTAAGATCGAAGAATTGAAGATTTAAGATTGAACGCCCCGGCTCCGAAATATTCAATCTTAAATCTTAAATCGACAACTCTTTACTCAATCCAGCCGCCGCCGAGGATGCGCTGATTATCATCGGCGTCGTAGCACACAACCGCCTGCCCTGGCGTGATAGCGAATTGAGGCTCGTTGAAGACCACACTCAATTGACGTTCCGACAAGCGAGTCATCATCGCGGGCTGAGCTGGCGCGTTGTAACGGATCTGGGCATAGCAACGCTGCTGATCGCCATTGTCCATTGAACTACCTGATTCCAACCAATTGCAACGACTCGCCGTTAATTCGCGGCGGTAAAGCTCGTCGCGAGCGCCGATCACAACGCGATTCGATTCAGCGTCGATTTCGACCACAAACTTACGCTCGCCGAACGCCACGCCGAGTCCCTTGCGCTGGCCGACCGTGAAGCTTTCGATGCCTTCGTGTTCGCCGATGACGTGGCCATCCGTCGTGACAAGTTCGCCTACGGTATCGGAGTTGCCGCGGCGGCGACGAACAAATTCATCGTAGCGCCCACGAGTTACGAAACATATCTCCTGGCTGTCCTTCTTGTCGGCCACGCGCAGACCCAACGCAGCTGCCATCCGACGAATCGCGGGCTTCTCATAATTGCCCACCGGTAACAACATTCGCGGCAGCATTTCTCGCCGAATCCCGAACAGCACATACGATTGGTCCTTCGCCGCATCCACACCGCGCAACAGGTGGGCCGACCGATCGGGCAGCCTTTCTAACCGTGCGTAGTGTCCCGTTGCCACGAATTCGGCCCCGACGCTATCGGCGTAGTCGAACAGCTTCCCGAACTTGATCCAGTTATTGCATTGCACGCACGGATTGGGCGTGCGGCCAGCCGAATACTCGCGGACGAAGTAGTCGATGATTTGCCCAAACTCGGCCTGCAGGTTGAGCGCATAAAACGGGATGCCGAGCTTGTCGGCAACGCGGCGGGCGTCCTCGGCGTCGTTGGCGGTGCAGCAACCTTGCTTGTGGTAAAGTGGCGAGGAGCGAGGAGCGAGGAGCGAGTGTGAATTGGATACTCGCTCCTCGATCCTCACCGCTCGTTCCTCGCACGCCGGCGACGCCTCGCCATGGCGCATGAAAACGCCGATTACGTCGTGGCCCTGCTCCACCAGCAAGTGGGCCGCGACGCTCGAATCGACTCCGCCACTCATGGCCAGTACAACGCGCGACATACTGCGAGTCTATGGCTGCCGCCAACGAGCGGCAAGGTGCGGTCTCGCCCCGACCGCGCTCCGCGCCTATAATATTCCGGCACCGCTTCCGGTTTAGCTCAAAAGGAACACAAACAGCATGGAAAAAGAATTCGTCGATCGGGCAAAAGCCATCCGTCACGGCATCCTCCAACTGCGAGACTCCCTTTGACTGGGAGGCGAAGAAATCGCGCGTCCACGACATCGACGACCAGATGGCTCAGCCCGATTTCTGGAACAATCAAGAACGAGCTCAAGCCATCGTTGAAGAACGCAAATCGCTCAACGCGATCATCACGCCGCTCGATAACATACTTAAATCGAGCGACGATCTTTCAGCCATGATCGAAATGGCGGAGGAGGATGATTCGTTCGCCGCCGAGATTCCGGGCGAGGTAGCGCGACTCGAAGCGGAACTCGATAAGCTCAAATTAAAAGCACTCCTTAACGGCCCGCACGACGCGGCCGGCGCGATCTTGTCGATCAACGCCCGCGATGGTGGCACCGATGCCAACGACTGGGCCGAAATGCTGCTACGAATGTACACGCAGTGGGCGCAGAAGAACGGCTACTCGACCGAGTTGCTGGAGCGGCAAGACAGCGAACAGGCCGGGATCAGCCACGCTGCCATCGCCATTCGCGGTCCCATGGCGTACGGCTATCTCAAGGGCGAGACGGGCATGCATCGCCTCGTACGAATCAGCCCGTTCAATGCTGAGGGCAAACGCCAGACGAGCTTTGCCGCGATCGACGTTTCGCCTGAGGTATCGGACGCAGTTGAAATCGAAATCGACCCCGAGGATGTGCGCGAAGATACGTTTCGCGCCAGCGGTGCAGGGGGGCAGCACGTCAACAAGACGTCCAGCGCGATCCGCCTCACCCATTTGCCTTCCGGCATCGTGGTGCAGTGTCAAAGCGAGCGGTCGCAGCACAAAAACCGCGCCACTGCGTGGAAGATGCTCCGCGCCCGCATGGCCCGGGCCGAGGAGGAAAAACGCGAAGCGGCCGAAGCTGCCAAGTATCAGCAGCAGGCAAAAGTCGGCTTCGGCTCGCAGATACGCAATTACTTCTTGCACCCCGACCAACGCGTGAAAGATGCTCGGACCAAGTATCAAATGGGCAACTTTCACGCGGTCATGGATGGCGACATCCAAGGGTTTTTGGATGCAGTGCTGCGCTGGCGGGCAGGCCAGCCAGTCGCTGGCGACGACGAATAGCCGGCTTTAGCGTCGGCGGCGCCGCGCAATCTACAGTGCTGATAACGCCTTCGCAAACGGCATTCGTTCTTGCGGACGACGCTAAACTTCATTTCGCCGAATCCGACTTCGCCGGTCGTTCGTGACCGGCTCCGTCGCGGAAGTACGGTTCCCGTTCGCGCTTTCCAACTATCGGCTTGATCTCACGCACCCAAATATTGCGGTATCGCACCGGGTTACCGTGATTCTGCAAGCGGATGGGTGCTTTGCCGTGCTTGACGTATTTGGGAACTGCGTCGAACGGGGTCTCGCCGAGTACCGCGAAGTTGTTGAGCGTCAGCACGCCGTTTTGCAGCACGGTGATGCGGGCCTTCGACTTGAGCGATCCATCCTTATTGAACCGTGGCGCTCGCCAAATGATGTCGTACGTGTTCCACTCGCCGGGTGGGCGCATCACATTCACGAGCGGCGGCGTTTGTTTGTAAATGGCGCTCGCCTGGCCGTCGAAATAGGTTTCATTATGGTAGGAGTCGAGCACCTGCACTTCGTAACGGTCTTGCAGAAACACGCCGCTATTGCCGCGTCCCTGGCTGCTGCCGGTCGCTGGCACCGGCGCCGACCATTCGATGTGGAGCTGACAATCGCCGAAGCTCTGTTTGGTCTTGATATCGGTCCCGTGAACGATCGCCACGCCGTCTTTGACAATCCACTGATCGCCGTTTTCCCACTTGGAAAGATCCTTGCCATCGAACAGGATAATCGCGTCGGAGGGCGGATCACCGCAATGCTTGCCCGGCGTTACGACCTTAGGCTCCGGCCACTTGATGCCCGTCAAGTACTCATCACCGATTGCTGCCGCACACAAACCAAACATGGCCACCAGAATGGCAAGCTGCACACGCCGTTTCGTCATCGGTCGTCATCTCCGCTGAAGTTTCATTGCCCAGTACCGAGGATTGTCGGCGACGTCCGCCGACTTTTGCCGATTATGAACGAGGCACTTGGTGTTCGCAACTAAGTGTCCTTGCCGTCCTCGTCGGCTTCGACCAAAATGACGGTTCTGGGCCAGGAACGCGATTGTGTTGGGAGCCGATGATGTTCGCCGAACAGATTGAAAAGATGAAACGGGACTATACGGATAAGTACGTCGTCGTCGACGCGTCGCGCCCCGAGTTGGCCCGGTTTCGCGACGTGGTTGGCCGTGTAAGAACGGTCAATATGAATGGCCGGGCGCTCGTCGAATTCGACGATTATCACGTGAATATTGGCTGGTTCGATATCGCGCCGGAGTATCTCAAGGTGGTGGACAGACCGTTGCCGAAGCCGGCCAAGACCGAAGCGAAAAGAGCGGCGCCTAAGGCTGCGCCCACCGAAAAAAAGCCGGTAGCCGCGCCGGCTGCGAAGGGCGCCGCCGGAACGAAGGCAGGCAAGCCATCGGTCGCCGATATCCTGGCTGCGGCACGGGCTGGAAAAACTGGTGGCGCGGCAGCGACCGCAAAAGCGCCGGCGGAAGGTGCACCAGCTACGGCTAAAGCGTCGGCGGCTGCTCCAGTGGCCGCGAAAGTCGATAAATCGAAAATGAGCGTCGCTGATATGATCGCAGCCGCCCGCGCCGGCAGCGCGGCGGGTGCTGCCGCTGCGGCGCCGAAGGCGAAGGCACCCGCGGCTAAACCGCAAGCGGAGCCCGAGCCGTCAGACGAAGCGGAAGTTGACGCGGTTGCACCAGAGCCCGCCGCAAAGGCTTCCGCGGCCAAGTCAATCGAAACGGTCGACAAATCGAAAATGACGATCGCCGATATGATCGCCTGGTGCCGCGAGCACGATACGAAGTAGCGGCGCCGATGAGCGATCGGTGAGATTTATCCACTCCGTTAGCTAAACCTGGCCTCGATTGTTCGTACGAGGATGAACGCGGCGGTTTGTCGTTGATTTCCGTTACGAGCGCGCCGCCCCAGTGGCGACCTCCTCGTCGCCGTTGGAAGCCGTAGCCGGTCCCGCGGCCTTTACGTGCCCGTTGCCTTCCGCCTTCACTCCGTCGTCGCCGGCAAGCTTCGCCAGACTGGCGGGAATCTCCACGCCACCAATGTCGCGCATGACCTGCAACATTGGCGGCAGCGAACCGGCCGTTTTGTGTAGGGAATCGGCCGTCTTCGACCGGCCGTCATCGCCGCCTTTTGCCGACTCGATGACTTTGTCGAACTTGATATTGCTGATCGCTTTGGCGCTCGCTAGGAACTAAGCGGCCGAGACGGTTCACACAGAGGAGATTTTTGGCCGATGTTTCGCGAAAAATGCGATCTTGCCCGACCTAGTCTGGCCTATTTGTCGCCTTCGGGCTCGCCCACATCCACCTGCGACCAGTCGATGTGGGCGTTCTCGTCCAGGAT
>DASZZA010000826.1:0-2858 GCA_035545135.1 Lacipirellulaceae bacterium
GACGGGAACAGAGGGTTGTAAACATTTGCTCGCTCCTTGAGATTACCCACATCTGAAGCGGAAATTCTGTTAACTTACAATCGTTTAGGAATCCTAAATGATAGATGACAAGAGCGGAACAAGAAGACGACACATCGTGGCTCGAGCAGGAGATCGAACGGAGCAGATTTCGGGATGCTCGCCTTCGCAAGCGCTTCGGGTTGCTGCTGGAGCGATTGTGGAAGGGTATGGGACAAACCATTCCGCTCGCCTGCCAGGACTGGGCCAACACCAAGGCAGCCTATCGGTTTATGGACAATGACCGCGTCAATGAGCAAGACATTCTGAGCGGACATTTCCAGGCGACCGCGCAGCGCTTTTCCACGACCGATGGACCGATTCTCGTACTTCAGGACACCACCTCGTTTTCGTACGAAAGGGAACGTCCCGAGCTCATCGGTTATGCAAGTAACACACTGACCGCAGCCAAGCGATACGGTCGCGACAAGGAAAGCCCGCAATGCGGCATCCTGATGCATTCAAGCCTCGCCGTCACAACTGAGGGTCTGCCGCTCGGACTAGCCTCCATCAAGTTCTGGAGCCGCAAGGAGTTCAAGAACACCACGAAGAAGCGCAGCAAAGTCAATTTCACTCGCATACCGATTGAGGAGAAGGAGAGCTATCGCTGGATTGAAAACCTGCGGCAGTCAACGGCGCGACTCGGCGATCCAAGTCGCTGCGTGCATATCGGAGACAGAGAAAGCGATATCTTTGAGCTGTTTTGCGCTGCCAGCGAACTCGGAACACATTTCCTAGTGCGGACCTGTACGAACAGGTTAGCCGGCGACGGCCAGCATACGGTTGCAGACGAAATGTCGGAGGTGCGAGTGAAGGGATTGCATCGAATCGAATTTCGCGACGCCAAAGGGCGCCTTCACCAAGCGCTTCTGGAGATCAGATATCGTCGCCTCACGGTTTGGCCGCCCGTCGCGAAGCAGCGGCACTATCCGGCGCTCAGGCTGACCGTCATCCACGCGACGGAGTGCGGCGAGCCAGCGGGCCGACCACGAGTCGAATGGAAACTTGCCACTGACCTGCCGGTGAACTCACGTGCAGACGCGATCGAAAAGATCGATTGGTACGCGATGCGCTGGAAAATAGAGACGTTCCACAAAAACCTGAAGTCCGGCTGTAAGGCTGAAGAGTCGCAGTTGCGTACAGCCGGCCGGTTGACCAACCTGATCGCCATCTTCTGCATCCTTGCCTGGCGAGTATTCTGGCTGACCGAGATTAATCGATCCGCACCCGAGGCCCCGCCGGAGGTGGCGCTTACCGCGACCGAGGCGTCGCTTCTTGACCAACTCGTCAAGGATACGGCACGTACCGCACAAGCGCCGCCCCTATCTCGCAGCCTCATCAAGCTCGCCCAACTCGGCGGCTATCTCGCACGTGCCAACGATCCCCCTCCGGGCAATAAAGTTATCTGGCGCGGCATGCATCGTCTTGTCGACATCCAGATCGGATACTGGCTCGGGCGGGAAAATAGTGGGTAATCTCAAGCATCCGCCGACAGTTTACAAGCGCGCCGCTATGTCATTGAAAGTAAACGGCCTTTCTCGCCGCCGTGGACCAGCGGCGACGTTGTGTATAACGACATGCGTTGAACGGACCCTCATCGCCTTTCAATGGGACGGGTGAGCTTAGCAGGGTGTCGGCAATCAAAAAGCCTATTTCTTTCGTGGCGTGTCCGATAACCAAAGTCATCTTATGTCCTTGTTCGAGGGGCCCCACCTGACGCGGTCCAGCGCCTCAAGCATAACCGGCAGGGACACAGCGGGGTGTATAGCTTGCGACTACTCGACCCAAGGAAGGACGCGGAAAGACCGCTTTCAGAGCACAACAGGTCAGTCGTTTGACGTTCATTTGCGCCCGCCGAAGGGCTGAAACTGGCCGATTCTCGACAAATCGAACGGTGCTGTGAGGCATCGGCAACTGAGGCGACCAGCATCAAGCTGCCTTCGAGCAGCCCTGCTTATCCGTCCGTGCCTTATGCCGAGAAGTTGAGGGCTTGGGAGGCGTTGCGGAAGTGGCCGGCGATGTAGCTTTACTCAAAGCAAATACTCGCGCGCATCAGTGGCGGCCCGACGAGTGTCTCCCATCACCCAAATGACAACTCCAACTCGACACCCGAGTAGTTGACGCGTGGCGCGACTTCCCGACCCTCGCCCTCTTCGAAATGAACGAGCCCATATTGCTCCATTGTTCGAAGCGTTCGCGATAGATTGGATTTCGCTCGGCCGGAGCGTTCGGCCAACTCGGTCAGCGATGCCGGCTTCGTCTCTGCGATCAGTGCAAGCAACGACCGGTTTCTGTCGGAAAGCACCTGCGCTAGCGTCTCGAGAGACTGGAACCAAACCTTGGGCTCGTCGGGGCTGGGAATGTACTCGCCCTTGGCGATTGCCATTGTTCGAGCCTTGTATTGCTCCAATGATGCAATCCCGACCTTCAAGACGTTAGCTGTACCCATGCTGACTGCTCCTTCTCGCTACGATCGCTTCGACTTCCGCCCAGAAGTCCGCTAGCAATTTCGCGGCGTCTTCATAGACATAGAAACGAATTTTGGGGCCACGATGTTTGTGGTCATATTCGACGCGCGTACGCGCGCCTGGTCCTGAGCCCTCGCGGATGGGATGCGCGTTATCGAAGCCCATTAGGCGAGCGCCGGTCTCATCGTGGAGCGTGAGCGAATACCGAAGCCCTTGAGGGCGCTCGGCGGTGATGCCGCACTGCTTCACTTCGAATTTCACCCAGCACATGCCGCCGGAATCCACGACGAACGTTTCACCATCGAGATGTAGCAGCGTATCGAGGCTGGGATC
>DASZZA010000827.1:0-6028 GCA_035545135.1 Lacipirellulaceae bacterium
GACGTTAAACGATAAAGTCCCGGCGACCGGCGCTTTGGCGCTCATCATTGGGGCGTTTGTGAAAATCGCGGCCACATTGCCAGCCGCCACCGAACCGCCCCCCGCACTTGCTTGAAGTGTGGCCGAAGCCATCGTCACTTCCCCGGACTCGGCCGAAGGTAAATGATCAATCAGTTGCTTTGCGTTCGCGATCGCACCAGCTGAACGCGACGAGCCTAATAATGGCTTTTGAGAATTCTTCAACACGATCGAATTCGTTGCGCCGCCAATGCCGGATGTTGAGGAGGGCTTATCACTGTCCATCTCATCCGAATCGCTTTCATTTTCATTGTTCATGTTCATGTCATTGTTGTGGTCGTCCGATTCCGTCGATTCCACGGATTCCATATCCCTCGACTCGTTGCCATCGTCGTCACCTTCCATTTCGGAAACTTCTGTTTCCGAATGGGCCGATGATTCCATGGAACCGGAGGTATTCTCATGCTCATGTCCAAAGATTGGGCGGCAAATCAACAGACAAATAACGACGATACTGACGACCTTCATAGAAGTTCCTCCTAATTCCGTGGATGTCTTACTGCTGAGTGCGCACGTTGAGCCTGCGCGAGATTCGTTGTGTGTACAGCAGCAAGAAGTCATCACGGCTTGGGCAAAGAAGAGTGGAGCTTTGCGCAGATTGGCAATTGCAACCGAAGTCCGACGACGCCAGGTAGCGCCCATCGAGTGCCCAACGCATTAGCGGGTTTAGCGACAAGCCTGTCAAGCGATTCGACGCTGACTGCTGGGAAATGGTCATTGTACTGTGCGGATACGCACAGGAAGCACTCAGGTCATGTCGCAAGAATGCCTAATGGCATACATACGTGAGCCGGTCGGCGACGACACGGGCCGCTAGCCGATCATTTGAACGGTCGATTCCTGCTTCAAACAACCAGACTGCGACTATGAATTGGCCGGCGATAGGTACTAGCGTCTTCGCATTTGTTGTCGGTGTTGTAATCGCCAGCTTCGCCGAGTATTGGGCGCATTGGCTGATGCATCACGTGCCTTGGTTGGGCAAGACGCACCGCCGGCATCATTACGGCGAGCCGTGATCACCAAGCGACAGAGAGAAATCTCATGGAATCAAGACCGAACCTATCGACTCCTTTTACTCCCTACTTGAAATTCCAACAGCAGTCACATGGGTCGCGATCTTCGGAATCTTCCCTGGTTGCTCCCTTCGCAATCAGCAGCCGCTCGGGCAACAGCACAATTTGCAATACAAGAACCACAAGTCGCGTGGCCACGATTCGCTCTTGCGTCCCACTCGAATGTATGATCTTCGATCAACAAGGAGACTTTGTGCCTCAAATTTGGTATAAGTAGAAGGACGCCGAGTCTGCTCCTTGCACTTTGATTTTGTCCGGAGGTGACATGCAACGAGACAATGGATCCAAGCCAGACGGCGTCTCCAGGCGGCAATTCTTGCAAGGCGCCGGCGGAGCGGCCGCAGGTTCGATGTTGCTCGGACTCTCGCAGTCCAGCCATGGAGAGCAGCCGGCGACCGGTGTCACGGCGCGCTCGGGAGTCCGACAATATGCGGCCTCCGGCAGTGTCGTTACACTGCAAATCAATGGTAGCCCGGCGCAGCTCACCATCACACCCGAAACAACGCTGCTCCAGGCCCTCCGCGAATTGCTCAACCTCACGGGTGCGAAGGAAGTATGCGACCGCGGCGCCTGCGGCGCATGTACGGTGCTACTCGATGGACGCAGTGTGAATAGTTGCATGATGCTCGCGATCGATGCGGTCGGGCATAAGGTCACAACGATCGAAGGCTTAGCAAAGGACGGCAAACTGGATCCGGTGCAACGGGCATTTGTTGATCACGATGCGTGCCAGTGCGGCTACTGCATCCCCGGCTTTGTCGTGCGGTCGCGGGCACTACTGAATGAAACGCCAGCTGCCAAGAGCGACACGATCCGGCACGGATTGAGCGGCAACATCTGCCGGTGTGCGGCTTACCAGCGAATCTTCGCCGCCGTCGAGGCCGCCGCGAAAGGAGGTCTGAAATGACCTACCGAAGCGACAATCATGTAGCGCTGGAGAACGACGGCCCGCGGTTAGATATCGTGGAAAAGGTAACCGGCAAGGCCCGCTTTACGACCGATTATTATCTGCCGCAGATGCTCTGGGCGGCTTACATCATTTGCGATTATGGCGATGCCCACGTGCGAAAATCCAACATCGGTGCGGCCCGTGCGGTGAAGGGCGTTCTCGAAGTGCAAATCGATAAGCAGGATGGCCAGTACCACGGAGATCGGCTCGGACACATCTGTGCCGAATCGCGACAAGCGCTGGAGCGAGGTCTTGCCGCGCTGGATCTCAAGTTCCGAATCCGCAACCCCAAGACGCGACTGGAAGACGAGCGAACGCCGCGCGACAAGTTAACGCCGGCACAAAACGATGCCGAGGCGCAGAAAGCGCTCAAGGAAAGTGCACTGGCGGCCGAAGCGGAGTTCCAAACGCAAGTACAAACCCACGTGGCGCTGGAGCCGCACGGTTGCGTGGTCGATTACCGCGGCGACTCGGCGGTTGCCTACGGCTCGACGCAAAGCAACATCGCTTTCCGCAACGATCTGGCCCGCGAGCTCAAGCTGCGGCAGGACCAGGTGGAATTCCATTGCGAGTATGTGGGCGGCGGATTCGGAGCCAAATTTGGCTGCGACTCAGAAGGTGTGCTCGCCGCGAAATTGAGCAAGAAATACAGTCGGCCGTGCCGCGTCATTCGCACGCGCAAGCAAGAACATCTCGATACGGGCAATCGCCCAGGCAGCATCCAATACATGCGAATTGGCTTATCGCGCGACGGAAAAATGCGCGGTGGCAAAATTGCGACCTGGGGCTCCGTCGGACCGACCGGTGGCGGTCAGGCTAGCGCCGGTGGGGGTGGCGGCGGCGGAGTCCGCAATCCGTCCCGCTACAACTTCGGGGCCATTGCCAAAGTCCACGAAGACGTGAGCCTCAACGGCGGATACCCGCGCGCTATGCGCGCCCCCGGTAATCCGCAAGCGATGTTCGCGATTGAACTGATGATGGACCATCTCGCCGAGAAAGCAGGCAAGGATCCGCTCGAATTCCGCCTCCTCAACGAAACGAGCGATATCCGCCGCGAAATGCTGAAAGTGGGCGCCGAGTTGATCGGCTGGTCTCACCGCAAACCCAATGGCACGACGCACGGACCGATTAAGCGCGGGCTCGGCGTCGGTGTTGCCGACTGGGGCAATGGACGCGGCAACGCGACCATCGGCATCAACGTCTATCGCGATGGCACGGTTGAGGTCCTCAGCGGAGCGCAAGATATCGGCACCGGTTATCGCACCATGATCGGCGACGTGGTGCGCACCCATCTGGGTCTTCCGCGCGAGTTATTGGTCGTTAAAGTCGGCCGCAGCGATTACCCGGAAGGTCCCGCCAGCGGCGGCTCTATGACCAGCCGAGCGACCGCGCCGAAAGGGTTTATGGCCGCCGATCTGGCTCGCGAGGGCATTCGGCGGCTCGTCGCCAAAGAATGGGGCATCCAAAAGGTGGATGACATCGCGCTCGAAAACGGCGTTTTCAAGGCCGGCGGCAAGTCGATGGATTGGGCCAAGGCCTGTCGGCTGATGATGCGCGATCGGCTTTCATTCTCGTCCGCCGAGGATGGCCAGTACTGGAAGACGCCGACCGGCAGCGAGGCGGTTCAGTTCGCCGATGTGAGCGTCGATACCGAAACCGGCATCATTCGCGTCAATAAAGTTGTCGCGCTGCAGAACGTCGGGCTGCCGGTCAATCGCAACACGATCGAAAACCAAATTTGCGGTGCCGTCATCCAGGGACTCAGTTTTTGCCTGTTTGAGGACCGCATCCTCAATCGCCAGACCGGCGCGATGGTCAATCCGAATATGGATATGTACAAGATCGCCGGCCCGGTTGACGTGCCGGAGATCGTGCCGATCATCTGGCGCGAGGACCGAGACGTGGGCGTGAACAGCCTGGGCGAACCGCCGGTGATCCCAACGCCCGGCGCCATTGCCACGGCGGTCGCGAACGCCATCGGAACTCAAGTACGCTCGATGCCGCTGACCCCAGACAAGGTGCTGGCCGCCATCGCAAGCGTCGGCCCAGCGGCACGTAAGGCGAAGGCACCCTAGTGTGAAAGGAGCGTGCGAATTGAATTCGTTCGACTATCTCGTTGCCGAGCAGTTCGATGCCGCCGTCGCCGAATATGGCCGAGGCACGGCCGCGCTCAAGGCAGGCGGCATCGACCTGTTGGACCTCATGAAAGAGGGAATCGACTCGCCTTCGACGGTCCTATCAATTGGTGAGCTCGGCGAGTTTCGTTATATTCGCGACGAAAACGACGGCGTTCACATCGGCTGCCTCACAACGCTGGCCGATATCGGTCGCAGCAAGCTGCTGAAAATTAAGTACCCCGTCCTGCACCATGCCGCGGCCGAGGCGGCAACTCCCCAAATCCGCGAACGCGCCACCATCGCCGGCAACCTGTGTCAGCGCCCACGCTGCTGGTATTTCCGCCAGCGTGAATTCCATTGCCTCAAAAAGGGCGGAGCCACATGCTTTGCCGTGGATGGCGAAAACCGCTACCACGCCATCTTTGGCGGCGGACCGTCCTATATCGTTCATCCTTCCAATATCGCGCCGGCACTCGTTGCGCTCGACGCCGTCATCCATGTGCGTTCGACCGACAAAGAAAACGAGCCCATCAAGGCGGCCGATTTCTTCGTGCTGCCCGAGCAATCTCTTAAGACGGAAAACGTATTGAAGCCCGGGCAGATCATCAGCGAAGTCGTTTTGCCCCAAGCGCCCACCCAAAGCGCCACGATCGAGCTTCGCGAGAAGCAAAGTTTCGACTGGCCGGTCACCATGGCGTGCGTCGCGCGTCTCGATGGGGGCTGGCGCGTCTGTTTGGGGTCCGTCGCGCCGATCCCGTGGCTCAGCCGCCCGGCGATGGAGGTTCTCGCCAATAAGGACATTACGCCCGAGCTTGCCGCCGCCGCTGGCGAGGCAGCCGTCAAAGGCGCCGATCCGCTGGCCGACAACGAATACAAGGTTCAGCTTGTCAAAGTGGCCACCAAGCGAGCGCTGCTCACGGCCGCCGGATTAGAGGTCCCGCGATGGAACTGAACGACATCAACTCGCCGTCTCTCAACGACTCTTCCATTCCGCCGATGCGGTGTTGTGTGCGGCTAGCGTGCAAAAGTATGAGCTATCGCCCCGACGAAAGACCGGGCCTGCTCCATTTCAGCGACACCCAAATCTATTGGTGCCAGGCCACCATGTACCCCGTCGGCCCGGACGACGGCCACGCCAACCCAAAACTCTGCCAACTGGGGCGCGCGTGCTTTCAGGCAGAAGAGTGACCGTCGTTCGGGCCAGTGATACTGTGTGGTCCTATTGATGCCGTCGGGGCGCTTTTATCGGCCTGCGAACAGCTTCGATTGTGACCAAGATCGAACCCCTATTTGGCCTCGTCTATCAAAAGAGCACACTGAAACATCCGGCGGCGGACCAGGTCGCGGGTAGCCCGCATCTCACGCGGATAGACATAGTTCAGTGGGAATGTACCGCCGCGCATGAGACGAGCAATCTTCGCACTATCGAGCTTGTCGTCCTTCTTCTTCCCTCCATGAATGGCCTTCATGTAGAGAGCGTGGCCGAGCAGAAACTTGATCTTCTCATCCAGACAGAGGTCAGCCAGCGAGTACCAGGTGAACATGCACTCGGCGCCGAAGACCAGGTCGTCGCGGAAACCCTCGCTGGCGCTTAAGAAGTCGTGCGGCTTGGCCCGCACTTGCGATGTAGTCGAGTGTTCCCCTCATGGTCGAGGACGCACAAGTACATCCTTTTGGCGTGCACGTCCACGCCGCAATAGAATTGGTGCTGCCCATTGTAGAATCTCATCATGGTATAAGAGTTCCTTGAGTCTTCGAACCATTCCACGACTCAAGCTGAACTAATCGACCAGATACTCTCTCCTACGAGG
>DASZZA010000828.1:0-3584 GCA_035545135.1 Lacipirellulaceae bacterium
ACCGCAACACAGATTGGGGTGCGAATCCAGGATCACGCGCAACAGTGTCGTACCCGATCGCCCACACCCGCCGATCACGATATGCCGTTCCCGCGAAACGTAGCTGCCGTTCAGCGAGTCTTCGCGGTTTTGACCGGAAGCTACGCGAACAGCGCGGGCCAATTTCGTCAGCATTTACATTTCCGTTCGCTCTGGAGGATATCTGAATGAATCGGCTTTGAATTCGACTCCTCATTAGCATTCCTATCCGGAGCCGCGATCGCTCATGCCTGGCCGACCATGTCGCAAAATTGCTCAGTAAAACGCAGAAGACGCAAAGTGTAGTTTCGTCCGGTGATCAAAACAACCGTAACTCGATTATTTTGCCGCCACGTCTGATCCACCGGCTATCTTAATCGAACAGCCGATGCTGAACGGTAATGCATTGGATATCGTCGTTCGCTACGCGGTTGACGCGATCGCCAACCGGATCGGCGACCAATTCGTCGTGCGGACACGGCGACAGAAGGTACTGCAAGTGAGCCGAATCCTCTTCCGCAGGATCCAGCCAATTGCCGTAATCGCTCGGCGCAAGAATAACGGGCATGCGCTCGTGCAGCTCGCGCAATGCCGCGTTAGCTTCGGTTGTAACGATTGTGCAGCTTTCGATCATTAACGGCTCGCTCGAAGACTGGCCAGTCGGCTGCTTCCATATTTCCCACAGGCCGGCGAACGCGAATGGTTCATGGTCGGGCCGATGAATGAAGTACGGCTGTTTCTTTCTGTGGCCGCCGCCTGTCGTTTGTTGCCACTCGTAAAAACCATCGGCCGGAACGAGGCAACGGCGGTGGCGCATCGCGCTGCGGAACATCGGCTTGGATGCCAGGGTTTCAGCCCGGGCGTTGATCATCGGCGGGCCGGAAACGCCCTTGGCGTCTTTGCTCCACGATGGGATCAATCCCCACCGCATCATGTCGGCTCTGCGCAGGCCATCTATCGGGTCGGCGCGCACAACGAGAATATCCTGCGTCGGCGCGATATTGTAGCGCGCTTCGAACAACGGCATTTGCCGATCGCCGCGCACGTCCAGATCAAAGTGCTCGATCAGCACTGTTGCCGGGGTCCGCAATGTAAATCGCCCACACATCTATTGATTCATCCGACAGATCGTGGTCTAGCCATTCACCTGCTCTCCCAGCCATTTCAGATATGGCTCACCCCCGTCGACGATCGACGTCGCAATAATTTCCGGTACATCATACGGATGGATTTCCCCTAGCAGCTTCTTAATCGCGCCAAGTTCTGCGCGGCTCGTCTTCACGGTGCACAACCATTCTTCGGCCGTCTCCACATTACCCTGCCAACGAAACGTGCTGGTAATAGGACCGGCAATTTGCACACAGCCGGCCAGCCGGCGCGAGACCAGCTCGGCCGCGATCTGCTCGGCATCATGCCGCGTGCCGGTCGTAGTCGTGATTTGAATGTATTCGCTCATGAAAGTGGTCCCTCGACACTAGGGAGTGGGACCGGGTGAGGTGTATTGCTCACCGCCCAAGCAATCGGTCCACGGCCGCACCGATATCGGGTTCGCGCATGAGCGATTCGCCAACGAGAATTGCGTCCACACCGGCCGACTCCAAGTGTTGCACGTCGTCGCGAGTTCGGATGCCGCTCTCCCCCACCAGCACACATTCGTCTGGAATTTGTTTCCGCATCCGAACTGTATGCTCCAAGTCAACCTGAAACGTGTGCAGATCACGATTGTTAACGCCGATGAGCGTGGCCCCCGCGTCGAAAACCCGCTGCAAGTTCTCAGGCTGATACAGCTCGACGAGTGGCGTCATGCCTAGTTCACACGTTTCATTAAACAACTTTCGCAAATTGCAATCATCGAGGCATTCAGCGATCAACAGCACCGCGTCGGCGCCGGCGACCCGCGCTTCGACGACTTGATACGTATCTAAGATGAAATCCTTCCGAAGCACCGGCAGTTTCACGGCCCAGCGAATCTGAGTCAAATAATCAAAGTGCCCTTGGAAGTATGACTCATCGGTAAGCACGCTGATGCAACTGGCGCCGTGTGCTGCGTACGTGCGAGCGATCGATACGGGATCGAAATCCACGCGGATCACACCAGCCGAGGGGCTGGCCTTCTTCACTTCTGCGATTAGTTTGATCGGCCCAGTCGCGGCAAGCGGCGTGAAAAAATCACGCACCGGCGGCGCATCGGATAGCCGCGCCCGTAAATTGGCCTCCGACACGCTTCCCTTGGCGCGGTCAATCTCCGCACGCTTCGTGGTCACAATCTTGTCGAGGATCGTTGGCATACAAGTCCGCTGCCTGGGCATCGCTCTCCAATATCGCGCTTGCACCATCTTAACGAATAACCGTTAAAACGCTATCGTTGACAGCGTAAGAGACTCTCCGCGAGTCGGCCAATTCACCATTCCGCTCCCGGTTGCTTCTCACTATCATTGCCGCGATTTTCTCTTTAGCTAGCTGGGGTTACGACATCCATGTGTGCTTTCCGCATCGAACGCGACACAATGGGCGAAATGCAGGTGCCGGAAAACGCGCTGTACGGCGCATCGACCGCCCGTGCGATCGAAAACTTTCCGGTCTCCCACGAACCCGTTCCAGCCGCCGTCATTCACGCGTTTGGTTATTTGAAGGCTGCTTGTGCCCAAGCCAACCTCGAACTTCACAAGCTCGATGAGAAATTAGCCAAGTCGATCATCTCGGCTGCCGAAGAGGTTGCTGGTGGCAAACACGATCCGCATTTTCCCGTGGACATATACCAAACCGGTTCCGGCACATCGACGAACACGAACGCCAACGAGGTGATCGCTAACCTGGCGAACCATCGATTGGGCTTCGGCCTCGGCGCGAAAGGTAAGGAAGGGGCAGTCCACCCGAACGACCACGTCAACATGGGCCAGTCGTCGAACGACACGTTTCCGACAGCCATGCACATCGCGGCGAGCCTGGAGATCTCCCGCGAGCTGATCCCGGCCCTCCAGCGACTCCATGAAGATCTAGCAGCCAAAGCCGAGCAGTGGGATAACATCGTAAAAATTGGCCGTACGCACTTGATGGACGCCACGCCGATCCGCGTCGGTCAGGTGTTTTCCGGGTACGCGGCCCAGTCTCAATATGCGGTCGTGCGGGCCAATCGGGCCCTCAAACGCCTGGAGGAAAACTTGCCGATCGGCGGCACCGCCGTTGGCACCGGAATCAATACCCACCCGCATTTCGCGGCCAAGGTTTGTGCTGCGCTTTCAAAACAACTGGGCGGTGCCTATAGCGAAGCTGCCAACCATCCGGAGGCCCAGGCCGCCAAGGACTCATTCGTCGAAGCCCATGGCGAGTTGAAGACGATCGCCGTTTCGCTCTCGAAAATCGCCAACGATATTCGGCTTCTCGGTTCCGGCCCACGCTGCGGAATCTTTGAGCTCTCGCTGCCGGCCACCCAACCCGGCTCCTCGATCATGCCTGGCAAGGTGAACCCCGTGATTGCAGAATCGGCCATCCAGGTCGCGTGCCGCGTATTGGGCAATGACTTCGTTGTCACCACCGCCGGTTTGGGCGGTGTCGGCTCGCTGTTC
>DASZZA010000829.1:0-2468 GCA_035545135.1 Lacipirellulaceae bacterium
GCGCCTCCGGTCCAGTTGTCGCGGTCTGTGACAAACACAGTTTTGTCGCCATCGGCCGGATCGATGCCCGGAACGAGCCCCGTAAAGGTCTTTGACCATAAGTGTGCTTCGGTCCGGGCATCGAACGCCTCCATGTCGACATCGCCGTCATAGCCCATCTGAAAGCTCAGAGGCTTAAAGCGAACCCGAATGCTGCCCAACTGCAGCGGATCGTTGAGAGGGGACAGCCAGGGGACATACTTGTGCGTGAGCCTGTCAATACCCGGATTGCTGGAAGGAACGAGTTCGTGGTGAATGATGGCGGCCTGCAGCGCACCGGAATCGTCAATCGTAGCGGCTCGGAACGGTGAGGTCAGCGCCATACGTTTGTCCGTGGAAAGGTCCCACTCGGCCCCGCGTGCACGATTGGAGACAGCGAGGTAACGGCCATTTGGGCTGAAGGCGCTTGCTTCGATCGTAGAGAGCGGAGTGACCGGCAAATCAGCGCTCTGGACATCTCCTCCCTGCAATTTACCCACTTCAAGGCCACCGGAGGGAATTTCGTAAGCCACCTCATCGCCGTGCAGATCCACCGGCTCATCCTGAAATTCTGCGTCGATCTTTTTCGTAGCCGGATCAATGAGCGCAGACGAAGCGTTGGAGAGCGGTCCGAAGAGCAGGTCATCGCCGCCTGCTACGCTGGCCAGCCAGCCGGGCGGCAACTGGAATTTATCGAGGCTTTGCCCGTCGGGAAAGGTTGTGTAGCACATGGTGAATGTTTCATTGGAGCCTCCGGTCTTTTCTGACCAGTCGCAGGTGGAAACCATCTTGTCCGATCCAGCGAACGCGAAGCGTTGCTGCGCCAGGCCCGAAAGACCGCCGCCCAGGTGAACGGTGGTTCCATTCCTGAGGTCGTAGGCCATGGCCGAGGTGCCAGAGGCTGCAACAAAGTAGCGCCCGTCGCGCGACCAGTGCATGAGGGCCTGAAAAGTTGGCGTGATCCGGATGTTGGGGTTACTCACCCAGAGATCTTTGTCGAAAAAGTGCAGATTCTGATAGAGCATCGAGCCGTCCTGGATATTGCCGAGCTTCAACCAGACTGAATTGCTAAACGCGCTGTAAAACTGGCTGACACAGGCCAGCACGTTGCCGTCGGGCGACAGGCTGGTCTGCACGCATCCCGCGTAGTCGACAAAGTCCTGGATGTTCGACGGCTTGCCCGTGTCCAGTTGCCATCGTTCAACGTGGAGATCGTTGTAATTGAACACGAGGCCCTGCGAGTCGGGCGTGAACTGGGCCATCTCTGCCCCGAGCGCATCGGCGGAAAAAAGTAGTTTAGGCGGCGAGGCAGACAGCACGTGAATCTGGTAAGCGTCCTGGGCAAGAACATATTTCCCGTCTGGACTGATGACGACGTTTTCCAGCGCCGGATGGATGGGCTGCTGAAGGGCAACGGAATCCAGCCCCGGCGTTGCGGGGACGATGGGATTGATGCGCTGCCGCTGGATGGCCTGCTGAAAGGGCCCGAAGCCGGCACGATAGATGGGCCGAACACCCCGGCAACTCGCGGGAAGCGAGGAGACGAGCTTATCTGCCATGCGCACCCGCAAGCTGATGAGTGGCGTTGCGTCGAAAATAGCGGTAAAGAGATTGCCGGTGAAACCGCCGTTGTCATTCACGCGATCGAGAAACGCGGCGAAGGCCTTCGGATCGTAATGGGCCTTGATCATCGCATACATCCCGACACGGTCAGCCAGCAGTTCGTCATCGCGCTGGTCATCGGGAGTCAGGAAAGCGAGCGAGTCGGCCTGCAGGTTGAACATGCGCTCAAAGTTGTCATACACGTCGGCGCGGTCGCCGAGTTTCTCGACATGCATGACCCTTTTCATCCGGCGCGTGATCGCGGAGGCGGCGTGGTGGATATAAATCCTTCCAATCTCCTGGGCGAGCATCGCCGCTAGCTCGTCCTCATCGCGCGCATCCATAATCAGCTTGCGACTGATGTACACGTGCCCGCCGGCCAGTGAGAACGCGCGCAGATCGGGAGATTCGTAGATGCGGAATGTGTAGTGAATTGGAGTGGGAGGGAGTTGCTTGAGGAGCCGCTGCCCGATTTCGTCAAGGTAGCTGCTTTCGTCGGCGGGCAAGAGGGTATAACGCGGCTCGATCATGTCGGCCTGCGCGTCGCCGAGCCATTGCTCCTGCTGATCTGTGAAAATATCAGCGCGTTTTACCCGCAGCGTGGGCATCTGGAGCGAGCAGGCCGGCTCCACGGCGGCGGCACCGTGCGCAACGATTATCAACAGCAACGAGCCAAGAAGTTTTCGTCTCATCCGAGTTTCGGTACAGGTATTGAAGTAGAAACTATGGCAAGTCGACGTACTGAAGGCCGATCCTCTTCGCGTCTCCGCATGGATCGGGCTTCATCTTCTCCGCATCCAGCTTACTCCGAGAAGTCATTCCCGTGTTGTCGGCGACCGGGAGATTAC
>DASZZA010000830.1:0-7067 GCA_035545135.1 Lacipirellulaceae bacterium
AAAACATAGCGCGGGCCGTGGAGTTGACGCGGGCCTATGTGGTGGCGGCGGAAACGGCCGGATTGCGGACGACCGCCAAGCATTTTCCAGGTCACGGCAGCACAGAGAAGGATTCCCACGATTCGCTGCCGAGCGTGCCACGAACGCGTGCTGAACTAGAGGCGTGCGAACTGGTGCCATTTCGCGCAGCGATCGACGCGGGGTGTTCGATGGTGATGACGGCGCACGTTTCATATCCGACGCTCGACCCGAGCGGGGCGCCGGCGACTTTGTCGCCCATGATATTGCAGCAGTTGTTGCGCGATGAAATGGGATTCGGCGGTGTGATTTGCTCAGATAGCCTGTTAATGGCGGGAGCGCGCGACCTTTTCGCGCGTGAAGAAGAAATGGCGTTGGCGGTGTTGAACGCCGGAGTGGATATGCTGCTCGATTTTATCGAACCGGCGCGCGTGATCGACTATTTGTGCGATTGTGTTGAAGTGGGCAAGCTGGACGTGCAGCGTGTGGAAGAGGCGGCCTGGCGCGTGCGTGCATTGAAGGAACGGGTGTTCGGGAACGTGCGGAAGGACGGGAATGGACGCGTTATGCACAACAGCGTGTCGAGACCGTCTTTGGCGGAGCGAGTGGCGGCGGGTGCCGTCGATGTTGTCGATCGTCGCGACAGCGGTCTCCTGCCCTTCCATCCCGACGTGCCGCTCGTTGCCATTCTGCTCAAGCCATTTGAAACACCCATCGAACCGCCGGAGCAACCGCTCGGAGCGGCGATAAGGGAACGATTTCGAAATGCGAAGTACGTGCAACTTGGCCCGAATGCCGATGCCGACTCGTATCAGGCGACATACGATCTTGCGCGTGGGGCCAGGCAATTGCTCATAGCGGTGATTGTGCGGCCGGCGGCGTGGTACGCGTTCGGCTTGCGGAAGGAGCAGGTTGAGTTTGTGCGGCAGTTGACGGGGGAACGGCACGACGTGGTGCTGGCGTCGCTCGGGGTGAAATTTGTACTTGAGGATTATCCCGGGGCGGGGGTGCGGATTTGTACGTATAGCGATGTACCAGTGTCGCAGCAGGCCCTGGCGGAGTTCCTAGTGAAGTCGGGTGGCACGCCCTGAGTCCGTGAAGGGCGTGGAAGCGTGAAACATTCCGAAACCTTGAGGCCCATCGCCGAGCTTCTCGGCGTGCCACCCATCTCCCGGTTTGAAACTCTGGTTAGACCTGTTCGGTGGATGGCGTTAGTTGATAAGGCGCTGCGGCGAACATTAGAATGACTTGTGCTGGTTGTTTATGATCGGGGAAGGAGAACGGGCAATTCGATGACGCAGCGCCGCATTGTTATTTTGACCGATGGCCGCACAAATCCGGTGAACGCCAAGACGGCCGCTTGCATGATTCGTTACAAGCCGGAGGAAGTTGTCGCGCTCTTGGATACGACGCAAGGTGGCCGCACGGCGGGCGAGCTGTTGAACGTCGGCGGATCGCTGCCGATTGTGGCCAAGCTGGCCGATGCGCCGCCGGCCAATACGCTGCTGATTGGCATTGCGCCGAGTGGGGGAAAGCTGCCACCGGCCTGGCGATCGATCTTGCTGGAAGCCATCGACCGCGGGATGAATCTCGTATCGGGTCTGCATGATTTTCTATCGAACGACGCGGAGATTGCCGTAGCGGCTGCCAAACGGGGCGTCGAGATACACGATGTGCGCAAGAACAACGAGCGCGACGTGGCCAATCGGCTCAACCTCCGCGAAGACTGTTTGAGAATTCTCACAATCGGACAGGATTGCTCGGTCGGCAAGATGTTGGCTTCGGTCGAGATAACGCTGGCGCTCAAGGCGCGCGGATACGATGCGAAATTCGTCGCGACCGGGCAGACGGGCATCATGATCGAGGGCGACGGCTGTCCGGTCGATTGCGTGGTCAGCGATTTCGTGAACGGAGCCGTGGAGAAGCTGGTGCTGGCGAATCAGCATCACGATATTTTGTTGGTCGAAGGGCAAGGGGCGATATCGCATCCGCGGTATTCGTCGGTGACGCTTGGACTGTTGCACGGGTGCGTGCCACAGGGAATGATTCTGGTTTACGAGGCGGGGCGGCCGCACGTGCTCGGTATGGATTACATTCAGTTGCCGTCGTTGAAGAAGATCGTGGAAGCTAACGAGTTGATGGCCTCGTTTGCGATGCCGTCGCGCGTAATCGGCGTGGCGATGAACAGCCGGCTGCTCGACGCGGCGGAAGCGGAGGCCGAGCGGGAACGCGTGCGGCGGGAGCTGGGAGTGCCGGTGTGCGATGTGATCCGGCATGGGCCGGGTGATTTGGTCGATGCGATTCTCGCTTTGCAGCAGCAGTTGTTTCCTCATTTGGCGAAAGCCGGATGACAGTAGAAGGAGAGAGTGGGAGACAAGGAGAAGGGGAGATTCAAATCGCGCCGCATATGCAGATTAAATATCAAAAGTTCGATTTGCCGCTGAAGCACGTGTTTACGATTTCGCGTGGCTCGGTAAGCGTGCAGGAAACGCTCATCGTGCAAGTGGCCGAGGGCGGAAAGTTCGGGTACGGCGAGGCGACGACGAATTCGTTTTACGGCGCGACGATTGCCAATATGTCGTCGGTGATCGACTCGGTGCGGTCGGTGATTGAGCAAAGCACGGCAGACGGGCCGTTGCAAGTGATTGATCAGGTCGTGCGTAAGCTGCCGAAGGAGCGGTATGCCAAATTCGCGCTCAATGCCATCGATCAGGCGATTCACGATTTGTGGGGTAAGCTGCGCGGAGCGCCCGTGTATCGGATGTGGGGGCTGACGACTGACAAGATTCCGTTCTCCGACTATACGCTCGGTATCGACACGCCGGAGAAGATGGTGGCCAAGCTGGCAGAGATGCCAGGGTGGCCGGTGTATAAGATCAAGCTGGGAACGGCGGACGACCTGACAATTGTGCGCGAGTTGCGGAAGCACACCGATGCCGTATTTCGAGTCGATGCGAATTGCGGTTGGACGGCCGAGCAGACGATTGAATTGGCGCCGGTGCTCAAGGAGCTGGGCGTGGAGTTTATCGAGCAGCCGTTGCCGCCGGAGGATGTGGACGGGGCGCGGCGCGCATTTGAAAGGTCGGCATTGCCTCTGATAGCGGACGAGAACTGCGTGGTGGAAGAAGATGTGGATCGCTGCGCGGGACGGTTTCACGGGATCAATATCAAGCTGGTGAAATGCGGCGGGTTGGCGGCGGCGCGGCGGATGGTGAAGCGGGCGCGCGAGCTAGGTCTCAAAGTGATGGCCGGGTGTATGACGGAGTCGACCGTGGGTATTTCGGCGCTCGCGCAACTTTTGCCGCTGTTGGATTATGTGGATATGGATGGCGCGGTGCTGTTGGCGAAGGACATTGCGACGGGTGTGCGGCTGGAGCGCGGGAAGTGCATTTATCCGAATACCAATGGGACCGGCGCGCAGTTGATTCATGGACCGATTTAGTTGTCGACATTCGAAGAAAGCAAGTCTAACGCTGAGGCGCGGAGAGCGCGGAGCCGACCGTTGATGGTTTTCACTGCAATCTCTGCGTCTCTGCGTGCTATCGGTGGTTGTTAGCGAGAGTCAAATCATGCAAGTAATGAGTGGACGGCCGAAATTGACGATTTACGTCGCAGTTTTAACGGCAGCGGTTGCCGTTATTTGCGGAGGCACGCAACCGATTGTTGCAAAGGACGATAACGCACCGAAAAAGTCGCTTGCCGACGTGCTCCAGCCGCTGATCGAACGGCATCAGGGCGAAGTCGGCCTGGCCGTTAAGAATTTGAAAACGGGCGAAACGTATGCGTACCATGCGGACCGGGCGATGCCGACGGCTAGCCTCATCAAGTTGCCGGTGATGATTACCACGTACGAAGCGATCGAAAAAGGCAAGCTTTCGCTCAATGAGATGATCACGCTCAAGAAGAGCGACTTTGTGCCCGGGTCCGGGATTCTTACTGCTCATTTTTCGCCGGGGGATCGGATTTCGCTGCGCGATGCGATCCATCTCATGATTGTTTACTCGGATAATACCGCGACGAACCTGGTGCTGGATAAGTTGGGGCTGCAGCCGACGAACGACTGCATGGAGCGGCTCGGTTGTCCGGATACGAAAATCAACTCGGAAGTGTTCAAGCGTAGCACGTCGATTAATAAGGAGCGGAGCAGGCAGTACGGCTTGGGAAGCACGAGCGCTCGCGACATGTTGAAGCTGTGCGAACTGCTCTACGAGAAGAAGCTCGTGACACCGGAGCGATGCAAACAGATGCTCGCGCATATGTACGAATGCGACGACAAGCTGAAGGTGCCGCGGTTGTTGCCGCCGGGGACGCGCGTGGCGCACAAGACCGGATCGGTGAACGCTTCGCGGACCGATGCGGGGATCATGGAAACGCCGGCCGGTCCGATTGCCTACTGCATCTTGACCGACAAAAACAAGGACCAGCGATGGACGGACGACAACGCGGGCGACGCGTTCTGCGCGAACGTCGGGGCTGCGATTTATCACTATTTCAATCCTAAGGATAAGACGCCAATCGCGATGGTGGCGCAAAAGCTCGAAAGCGGCGCGAGCGGCGATCTGGTGGAAGCGCTACAGCGGACGCTTAATGCGAGGCTCAAGTCGTCGTCGAAGATTGGCGTGGACGGCGATTTCGGCCCGGAGACAGAGGGCGCGGTCAAACAATTTCAGAAGCAGGAGGAGTTGAAGCCGACCGGGGTCGTGGATAGTGCGACGTGGAAGGCGTTGGGGCCCCTTATCATGGAAGACCAGCCGGTGCGAGAGCCGGCGGTCGTGAACGCGGAGAAGAGTCAGAAAATGCCGCCTGATCCGCTCGATGGGTCCCCGTTCGTGACGTGCAAGGCGTGGGCAATTGTCGACGGAGACACAGGTAAGTTTCTGGCCGGCGAGCATGAGGACGTGCAACGCGACCCAGCGAGCACTACCAAAATGATGACGGCGTACTTGGTGGCGAGCCTGGCGGAGAAGGATCCGAGCGTCCTACAAGAGATTGTAACCTTTTCCGAGCGAGCCGATAAAACGCCCGGTTCAACGTCGGACGTGAAGGCCGGGGAAAAGCTTTCCGTTGGCGAATTGATGTACGGCATGTTGTTGCCGTCTGGCAACGACGCGGCCGTCGCGTTTGCGGAACATTTTGGCAAGCGCCTGGCGGACGCGAAGGACAAGGAAGCAAATCTCGACGCTCATGATTGCTTTGTGTCGGCGATGAATCGTAAGGCGAAAGAATTGGGCATGACACGGACGCACTTCAACAACCCGAACGGCCTGCCGAGTCGGGGTCATCAAACGACCGCTCGCGATTTGGCACGGCTGGCATACGAGGCATTTCAGGTTCCGGAGTTTCGAAAGGTTGTCGGCACGGTGCGGCACGGCTGCACGCTCGACTCAGTAACCGGCTACAAGCGGAACATCGAATGGCATAACACGAACCAATTGTTGAAGATCAAAGGATACGAAGGTATAAAGACCGGCACTACCGGTGCGGCTGGTAGCTGCCTCGTTTCCACGGGCGAGCGCGGTGGGCACCGCTTGATCATCGTTGTGCTTGGGGCGACGTCGACCGAAGGACGCTACGCCGATACGCGGAACTTGTACCGCTGGGCATGGAATGATTTGGTGAAGCTCGGCAGCCGAGATGCTAAGACGGCGAAGGCGATTTTGGAGGCGAATTGAATGTGGACTTTTGGCAATAATACTGAATCCTCCTCTGGCCCCTCCATAAAAAAGAGGGAGATTGTCGTGATATCCATATTCTTCTGCGCCTTGACTGCAATGTGCTGGGCGGAAGACGCGGGCCCGAAGCCCGATCGGGGGCGAATTGTGCTCACGGATGCGGCCCGCAGACTGCACGCTTCGGCACTGGTGATCGACGGGCACAACGACATGCCGTGGGAGATTCGCAAGCAGGGTGGGTCAAGCTTCGACAAGATGGATATTTCGAAGCCGCAGCCGACGCTGCAGACAGATATTCCGCGGCTGCGGGCCGGTGGCGTGGGGGCGCAGTTCTGGAGCGTGTGGGTGCCGACGGAAACCTACGATCGGCGGGAAGCGTTCGCGATGACGAACGAGCAAATCGATCTGGTCAAACAGATGGTGGCGCGCTATCCGGACACATTTGAGCTCGCGCTATCAGCCGACGACATCGAACGGATTCATAAGAAAGGAAAGATCGCGTCGCTGATCGGCGTCGAAGGTGGTCATTCCATCGAGGATTCGCTCGAAGAGCTGGATAATCTGTACATGCTGGGCGCGCGATACATGACGCTCACCCACACCGATTCGCTAAACTGGGCCGACTCGGCGACAGATGAGCCTCGAAATAACGGGCTCGCGCCTTTTGGGCGGGCAGTCGTGCGGAGGATGAATGAGCTGGGCATGATGGTGGACCTGGCACACGTTTCCGCCAAGACGATGCGCGACGCGCTCGACGTGAGCGAGGCGCCTGTGATTTTCTCGCACTCGTCCGCACGAGCGGTTGCCGACAGTAAGCGGAACGTTCCGGACGATGTACTCAAGCGGCTTCGAGAGAAAGACGGCGTCGTGATGGTAAATTTCTTCTCGGGCTTCGTCGTGCCGGCGGCTGCAAAGAACTTCCAGGAAAGCGTGGATTACGAGCGCGAGCTGAACAAGAAATACAAGGATCCGAAACGTGTGAAAGAAGAGATGGCCCGCTGGAAAAAAGCGCATCCGTATCCCCGCGGCACCATTCAGGATCTGTTGGACCATATCGATCACATCGCGAAGGTAGCGGGCGTGGAACGCGTCGGTCTGGGTTCCGACTTCGACGGCGTCAGCAAACTGCCGGTGCAACTGGAGGATGTGAGTTGTTATCCCTATATCACGCAAGGATTGATGGACCGCGGCTACACGGATGACCAAATTCGCGGCATATTGGGCGGGAACCTGCTGCGAGTATTTCGCGAGGTGGAAGCTTACGCGGCAAAGCAACGAACGGCGGCTGCGCACATTGACAAATGATGAAACCGCCCAGATCGCCACGGACGTCCTGCGCACGCATCAGTTGACGTTTGAGTATTGGAGCTCTTGGCG
>DASZZA010000831.1:0-2720 GCA_035545135.1 Lacipirellulaceae bacterium
ATCTTATCTGGCCGATGTGTAACGCCTGCGGCGTAAACGGAAGGAGCGCGGTGAGTCCACCCGGGGTGCGCCGCTTCGCGGCGACCCTGGGCTTCGGAGTGAAACGCCTCCGGCGTACCACGAATTGCACAGCCACAAGACCACGACGAATTGTGGTCACTTGAGCAAAGTGGATATCCACTTCTTGCGAATTCAGCTACGGTCGTGTAGGTTCTGCCAGGTTTGGCGGTCCGCCGGGTTTGTTCCGGCGAGGATGAACGCTGCTGCTGGCTGTCGTTGGACTGGGGTGAGCCGAATCGTGGCGCTTTGTTTGGTGCAAATCGAAGCCCGCAGACAGCGGCGTCTGCTCTACGCTACACTGAACGGTTCCAGCCGTGGGGGAATTGTTGGAATCGCGATATGGAGCAGGATATCGGTTTAGGAGTGATCGGCTGCGGTGGTTTCGGCCTGTTTGCTTTGCAGCAGTTCGTGCAGGTGCCGGGCGTGCGCTTGGCAGGGATGGCTGGCACGGCGCGGCCAGCCGCGCTGACGGCGGCAAAGCGATATGGGCTTGAAGACCTTGTCGATATTGAGCGGCTGATCTCGTTGCCGGCGGTTGATATCGTCTACATATCGACGCCGCCGTTCTTACACTACCCGCAGGCCAAGGAAGCGCTCGCGGCGGGGAAGCACGTTATTTGCGAGAAACCGCTGGCGCTCACAGTCGAGCAGGCGGACGAGCTGATCGGCCTTGCGCGCGGAAAGAATCGTTTGCTCGTGGCCAACTTGATGCAGCGGTACAACCGGCTGTTCGACATGGTGCGCGAATTGATCGAGCGAAAGCTGCTTGGCGAACTGCTGCACGGCTATTTTGAGAATTACGCTTCGGACGAAAATCTGCCGCCCGGTCACTGGTTTTGGGACCGGGAAAAGAGCGGCGGGATTTTCGTAGAGCACGGCGTGCACTTTTTCGATCTGTTTTCAGGCTGGCTGGGACAGGGGGAGGTTGTTGCGGCGGAAGCGAGCAATCGGCACAAAACGTGCATGGAGGACCAAGTACAATGCACCGTGCGATACGGCGAAGAGGTGCATGTGAATTTCTATCACGGGTTTCATCAGACGGGCCGCATGGACCGGCAGGAGTTGCGGCTCGTATTCGAGCGAGGCGACTTGTTACTGCAAGGTTGGGTGCCGACGTACGCCCGCATTCACGCGATTGCAGATGAATCGGACACGCGCGGCTTGTGCGAGTTGTTTCCAGGTGCGCGGCTAGAGGTGCTGACGCCGTACGGACCAAAGGACAGACGTTGCGACGGGCATAGTCATGAGTACGACGTATACCAGGAGTTTGAATTGCATTGGGGAGAAGGACGACAGAAGTCGCGCATATATTGCGAATTGCTGCGCAATTTTTTCAAGGATCAGATCGCATGGATTCGCGATGGCAATCATGTGCGAAAGACGACGGAGCAAAACGGGCGCGATTCAGTTGCGGTGGCCTGCGCGGCCGACCGGTTGGCACATGCGCGGTGACATGCTATAGGGGATTTTCGATTTAGAGCTTCTACCAAAATGGCTGGGGACTGTCCCAATTTTGCGGAGTCTTCGGAGCAAAATGGGACTGCCTCCCTTTCCGAAGCCATTTTGTTAGAGGCTTTTAGCTGAAACGCACGCGGTTAATATTCTATCGCAATGATTGAACGGCTAGCCACACATTTACTGCTTCAGCCGAAGGACGTGAGGCCGAGTCACCCGGATTGGGAAGTGATCGGCGTGTTCAATCCGGGCGTAGCGCGCTGCGGCGACGAGACCGTGATTCTTGCACGTGTTGCCGAGCGGCCGCGGGAACAGCGAGAGGGATGGACGCCGCATCCGCGGTGGTCGCGAGAAGACGGCTATGTTGTTGACTGGGTTCCCAATGAGCACCTGGAGCCGAAGGATCCGCGGGTCATGCGGCATCGGCACACCGGGCTCGTTCGGCTGACGTTCATTTCGCATCTGCGTGTGGCGCGGAGTCGCGATGGTCGAACGATTGAGACTGTCGACGCGCCAATGATACTTCCTGCAAACGAAATGGAAGAGTTTGGTTTGGAAGACCCGCGAATCATTTGGCTCGATGGCCGTTATTACATTACGTACGTGGCCGTGTCGCGCCATGGACCAGCTACGGCGCTTGCTTCGACGACGGATTTTAAAACATTTGAGCGGCATGGAATAATTTTTTGTCCAGAGAATAAAGACGTCGTGTTGTTGCCTGATCGGGTTGGCGGCGAGTACATTGCCCTGCACCGGCCGCTCGGAGAGATACCTTTTTGTCGTCCGGAGATGTGGGTCGCTCGCTCGCCGGACCTGGTGCATTGGGGCGCGCATGCGTTTCTTTTCGCTGGTGCCGGCGATTGGGAGGGAGGACGCGTGGGAGCGGGGGCGCCGCCGCTGGCCGTGCCGGACGGGTGGCTTGAGATCTATCACGGCAACCGTCGTCCCGAATTCGTGGGCGAGGTCGGAATGTATTGTGCTGGCGCCATGTTGCTGGCGAAAGACGAGCCGGGCCGAGTTCTGGCCGTAAGTCGCGAACCGGTTTTTGAACCGCAGTTGGAATTCGAAAAGGACGGTTTTGTCGATCGAGTGGTTTTTCCCACTGGTGTATTGGAGGAGGATGACCGGCTATTGATTTACTACGGCGCTTCGGACAAGTATTGTGCGATGGTCGAGGTTGCGCGCGACGACGTGCTTAGGAGTTT